>CAVBFA010000033.1:5358-24056 GCA_963594595.1 Oscillibacter sp.
CTCCATGGCATAGTCCAAGAGCAATCTGGCTGCGACGAAATACTGCCTTCTGGAGAGATAATCATCCAATGGATTTATCTCCAGATAATCTTTCAGATTTATCAGCAGACTCTTCATGCGACTCCCGCCAATGGCATTCCGCTCCAATACGGCATCGGCAATGGCAGGGTTGCAATGAATGCGCTTGTGCTCACGGAGCAGCCAATTGCCACGGCAGAGAGCCTCCGCCACCTCGTATAACGCCTGTGGACAATTCGGCTCACAGATATTACAAAGGACCTCAAGGTCCAAACCTTCGACACACACTACCGAGGCAACTGTCATTACCTGCTTCACGTCTTCTGGAAATTCAGAGACCACTTTCTGTATATACTCCTTGTCCATACCACATTTTTTTTGATTATCAAACAATGTTCATACTCTCGCAACCGGGCTCTTTGCCATAGTTTCCGGGGAACTTTCCGCTTGCAAATATAAAGATTATAAATCATATGGACTACAGAAAGGGCTGACAAATTCAAAATGGCATCCGAAGTCAGCTCGCTCTGCGGATAAGAAATAGGCATTTTGAAAATATTGTCATGAATGCTGAATTCCTTAAAAAAAACAACAGAGGCTGCGACAATTTATGCGTTAAGCCGATGTCGCAGCCTCTGTTTCTTATATGTTCGTCTGGAGTGCTACTGACTGCATGCGTCCACGTTGCACAACGGTATACTTCATGCAGCCACAGTCTGCAGCGGTCACACCTTAATAATATATGCTATATTCAACAAGGGGGATTCCCCCTACCCTGCCCCGTTGGCAAGCGTTTTATTCATCCACTCTGCCCGGATAAGCCTCGAGGGCCTTGCGCAATACCACGAGGGCCTTTTCGAGATCTTCCTTCTTCAATACGTAGGCGATTCTCACCTGGTTGCGGCCGGCACCGGGGGTGATGTAGAAGCCGCTGGCAGGTGCCATCATGACCGTCTGACCCTCGTAGCTGAACGAAGAGAGACACCAGCTGCAGAACTTGTCGGCATCGTCTACGGGCAGCTTTGCCACGGTATAGAAGGCGCCCATCGGTGTGGGAGAGAATACTCCCGGGATGTCGTTGAGTCCGCTGATGAGACAGTTGCGGCGCTCCACGTATTCGTCGTACACCTCACGGAAATACTCGTCGGGAGTGTCCACCGAAGCTTCGGCAACGATCTGGCCTACGAGAGGAGGCGACACGCGGGCCTGGCAGAATTTTATCGCTGTGTCTCTGATTTCCTTGTTTCTTGTGACGAGAGCTCCGATTCTCACTCCACACTCACTGTAGCGCTTGCTCACGGAGTCGAGAATCACCACGTTCTGCTCTATTCCCTCCAGACTGCCTGCGCTGATATATGGATTCTCGGTATACACGAACTCGCGGTACACCTCATCTGAGAAGAGCAGCAGGTCGTGCTTCTTCACCATGTCTTTTATCTGGTTCATCTCCTCCGGAGTATAGAGGCTTCCGGTGGGGTTGTTGGGGTTGCAGATGAGGATAGCCTTGGTCTTCTCGTTGATGAGCTCTTCGAATTTCTCCACTGCCGGCAGTGCGAAGCCGTCTTCGATCT
This sequence comes from Oscillibacter sp., assembly GCA_963594595.1. Classification (GTDB taxonomy): domain Bacteria; phylum Bacteroidota; class Bacteroidia; order Bacteroidales; family Bacteroidaceae; genus Prevotella. The sequence goes on from CAVBFA010000033.1 coordinate 6,948, forward strand.
TAGTGGTTATCGTGCGCACCTTGATACCAGCCGGTATGGCAAAGCCGAGATAGTTGGCATATAGAGGTTCGGTGAGAATAATCTCGTCGCCCGGGTCGAGACACGCCATGAATGCTATCTGCACCGCCTCGCTTCCGCCGCAAGTTATCACGATGTCGTCCGGCTCCACGTTGATGTCGTATTTCCTGTAGTAGCCGGCGAGCTTCTTTCTGTAGCTCAGATAGCCCTCCGGAGTGGAATATTCCAGGAGCGTCCTGTCGATGTTTTTCAGAGCGTCGAGTCCCACCTGCGGTGTAGGCAGGTCAGGCTGTCCGATGTTGAGGTGATACACCTTCGTTCCTCTTTCTTTTGCTGCGGCAGCCAGTGGAACCAGCTTGCTGATTGGAGATTCCGGCATCTCCTGTCCGCGCATTGATACTTTACTCATATCTTTTTTGTTTTTTATGATATTTGATATTAAATCCAATACGGTCATCAGACCGTTCAATGTGATATTACATAACAGCGTGCAGCCTTGCCTCTGTCTGCCATCTGCCGCAAAGGGCCGATGGAATCAAGCGTGTGTGTGTCTTGAAGTGAGGAGACAGGTTCTGCCACCTGTAGCATCGCGTTTTTCTTTTATTAGATACAGCCCCGAACGGTAATTATGCCGTTCAGGGTTTATACAGGGCAAAGATACGATGTTTGTATATGATTATCAAGTTTTTTCCCGAAAATATTTGAAAAGCCAACAGAAATCATCTGCTCTACTACATACATCGAAAACCTTTTATTCCCTCTCCCACCCCATCCCTGGCAGGGGTATGAAGAAAAAATGTGAACGCAAAATGCGGTTATGTCATGCAAAAGTATTACCTTTGCAGCAGAAAAGCGACTCCAGACTGCACTGGAGTCTACAGTCAGCCTCAAGAGAAAAGAAAGGAAAGGTGCTCGAGTGGCTGAAGAGGCACGCCTGGAAAGCGTGTATACGTCAAAAGCGTATCGGGGGTTCGAATCCCCCTCTTTCCGCTATAAGTCTACAGACCGGCAAGCAATGAAGCCCGATGGTCTGTAGACTTTTTTCGTTATATTGCCTATGCTCTGAGACTGTTCCCATCCGCTTTTGCCTATGTTTTGGGAAAGGATCGCCATGGTTTTGCCTATGTTTTGGGAAAGTTTCTGCCTGATTTTGCCTATGTTTTAGGAAATAAACATCACGGTTTTGCCTATGTTTTGGGAAATAATCATTATCTTTGCAAAGTAAAACAACGTTGTAACTATCATGATATACAGGCAATTAATTGAAGATTTGACAGAATGGAGCAGACGCGGAAACCGCAAGCCACTCGTTCTGCGTGGGGCACGCCAGGTGGGCAAGACCACTCTCGTTGATGAATTCAGCAAGCAGTACGACTGCTATATAAAGCTGAATCTCGAACAGAGTGCCGACGCCAAAGCATTCAGCATATCTGATGATGTGGCGGATATATTCCAATATCTGTGTCTGCAAAAGAAAATAGTTGTCGACAAAAACAAGCGCACCCTGCTCTTTATCGACGAGATACAGAATGAGCCGAAGGCAGTGGGGCTGCTGCGCTATTTCTATGAGGAAATGCCGTGGCTACACATCATCGCAGCCGGGTCAAGACTTCAGACGCTCATAAAACAACGCATATCGTTTCCGGTGGGAAGAGTGGAATACATGTCGCTAAGACCTTGTTCGTTTCTCGAATTCCTGAACGCCACAGGAAACGAGCCACTGGCTGAAATGATACGCCAGCTAAACGTTTCGCCCGTATATCACGATATGCTGACAAGTCTTTTCAACCGATATACTCTCGTTGGAGGAATGCCTGAGGCTCTTGCTGAATATGCCGCTCACGAGGACATAACAAGGCTGTCGCCGATATACCGGTCGCTGATAAACGGATACAACGAGGACGTTGAGAAATATGCCAGGAACACTAATCAGACCAATGTTATACGTCATCTGCTCACGCATGGCTGGGCTGAAGCCGGACAAACCATCACATTCAGCCGGTTTGGCGGAAGCAACTACACGAGCAAAGAGGTGCACGAGGCTCTCGAGGTGTTGCAGAAGGCATTCCTGCTCAGTCTGGACTATCCGATAACGACGGTGAAGGCGCCTGCCATCCCTGCCCTCACAAGACAGCCCAAACTTATATGGCTCGACTCCGGAATCATGAACTTCTCTGTTGACATACAGACCGAATACTTGCAGAACCGGTCGCTCACCGACGTATGGAAAGGACATGCCGCCGAACAGATTGTTGCCCAGGAGCTGCGCATCGCCCTCGACCGCAACTACCGGAACGAACAGTTTTTCTGGGTCAGAGACAAGAAGGGGGCCACGGCTGAAGTGGATTTCGTGTGGCAGCACAACGCCTCTATCATACCTATCGAAGTGAAATCCGGCACCAATGCCCACCTGCGGTCGCTGCATTCATTTATGGACACGGCAGACTCCACAGATGTAGCCATCAGAATATGGCCCGGCAAATACGGAATCGACGAAGTCACTACCCCCAACGGCAAGACATTCAGACTGATAAACCTGCCGTTCTATTATGTAGGAATGATAGACAAGGTGATTGACAATGAGGCTTGACGGGCATTGGGGCCGATTGGGGTCAGGAAATGATGCGACGAGAATATCATTTTATGAACATGCTCATATAAAGCGGCAGATACAAAATGCCGTTTTCAAATTCCAAGTTGTTGCCGCTCATCACTATCTGACGGTTTGTCTTGTCCGGAAAAAGAATTTGAGCCATATTGAGCGAAGGATGCTTCTTGTAATCCTTTCCCGACTTTACTTCTATGATTGAAATCTTGTCTCCTTCCGGAAACACGAAGTCTAGTTCATGCTTGCTCTTCCTGTCATAATAGTTTAGCGAGACGCCATGTTTGGTCAACTCGCCAGCCACATAGTTCTCGGCAAGTGCGCCCTCGTTCACAAAGATGTCGCCTGTCAACACCTTGCTTTGTATGTTGTGGAGCATCATGGCACACATCAGTCCGCTGTCTACGAAGAAGAGCTTGTAGAGTTTCAGATTCTCATGACTCGGAAACGGCAATTCAAACGACCCCACATTGAAAGAATAGTATGCCATGCCTGCATCCACCAGCCATTGGGTGGGTGCGCCATATTTGCGCCTTGAGGCATTCTTCTCTATAGAAGCAAGGACGAAGCGCTTGTCCTGTTTGCTCAGCTGACCCGGTATAGCGTCGAAAACCGATTTCACCAGCATCTTGTCATTTCCGGCATATTTGGATATGTCGTTGCGATAGCCTGTGAGGATGTCTTGCTGATTGGTGACGGTCTTGCCGAAATCCTCATTGGCAAGATATGTGGAAACGACCTCCGGCATACCTCCCACTATCAGATACTGCCTATATCGCTCCATCATCTGCTGATGAAGGAAATCGGGAACCGGACGAAGACACGCATAGCATTCTTTCAGCAGTTCCACCACATCTTCACCGACATTGCAAGCCCAGAGGAACTCTTCGAAATCAAGCGGATACATCTCCAATTCATGTTCGAAGCCTACGGGATAAGACGAGACGTCTTTGTAGTTGATACCAAGCAAAGAACCTGACTCTATATAATCGTATTGCGCATCCTCCACCAAGAATTTGATTGCCGTCCTTGCCTTCGGACACGACTGTATTTCATCAAAGAAAACCAGAGTCTTGCCTGGTTCAAAAGGTCCGAACCCCATAGCCGACAGATTTATAAGGATAGAACGGGCATCCAGATTTCCATCAAACGCCTGACGTGCCAAAGGCATTTGTTCAAAGTTTATTTCAATGAAATTCTTGTAATTGGCTTTTGCAAATTGACGGACGATAGTGGTCTTTCCCACTTGTCGGGCACCCTTGATCAGAAGAGCCTTGTTTCTAGTCTCTTTCTTCCAATCCTCTAACTTGCTGATAATCTTTCTTTTAAGCATACAACTACAACTTTTTTCCAATATTTAACCACCATTCTTGCAACTTTTTTCCAGCTTTTCAGCATTGATATTGCAACTTTTTTCCAGGTTTACGCATGCAAATATACAACTTTTTGCCAATAGTCATCCTATATATTGCAACTTTTTGCCAACAAGATTGATGGAATGGCTCGTATATAGCATTATCGTTGGACGGCAAAACGCCAAAGAACATAAACATCCGTTTTCTGTACCATTTTATACCTGTTTTTGGGCAAGTAGCGTGCCCAATGTGGGTAAGCAGCTTACTCACTTGGGGCAAGCACGTTGCCCCAAGTGGGCAGAATCCGTATCTGTTTTCTACACAAAACGTTCATTATGTCTTGACCGGATTTTGGTAATTCTGAAAAGGGAATCAGTGTGTGGTTGGAAGGATAAACACGAAACGATCATCATGCCCGATTTATGTAATTATCCCCAATCGGCAATTAGGACGTTTACTCTATTTTTATAACAGCCCACTGTTGCCAATCAGGAACAAATCGGCACCGCCATCCCGTTGCAAGACAACTTTATCATACATTATGGACAAGAAACAGACGGTAATCGACTTTTTCGGTTGCCACCTTATTATATTATAGGCAAATAACCAGAATCACTTAATATAATAACCAGAATTACTCAATAGATTATGACGAAACTAATGACTACAATGACAGCCTCTGTCACGATGGCGGCGGAGGCGATGCAGGTGGTGAAAGACCTGAGGTGGATGATTGTGTGCATAGCGGTGCTGATAGTGACCGACCTGTGGTTCGGCGTGTCGGAATCAAGGAAACGGAAGGTGCCCATCAGACTGTCGAGGGCGGGCAGACGCACCTGCAACAAACTGATAGACTATTTTGCATATCTCTTTTTCGGTGCGATAATGGGAATGGCGATTTTCGAACCGCTTGGCATCGCCAGCCACACCACCACGGCGGCAGCAGGACTGTCGCTGGCTTGCGTCTGGGAGATGGACAGCATCGTGAACCACGTGCTCGCGCTGCATGGCTATGCCGGCAGGTTCTCACTCATGCGGCTGGCAACGGGATTTCTGAAGCGTAAGGACAACGCACTGGGCGAGGCGCTGGAGGAAAGCATAAAAGAAAACCGGGAGGAGGACAAAGAATGCCATAAGGAGGACGCGAAAGGAAATCAGGAGAACAGAAATCAGGAGGAGAACAGGGACAAGAACCAGGATGGAGAATGACAGTAAGGATAATCAGAAAGGAACATGAAGCATATCCAACGAGAACAAGAATCACACAAACAAATAATCAAAACATTATCATGAGAAACATCAAGAGAATTTTTATCCATTGCACGGCGAGCAGCCGCAAGACGAGTGTGGAACAGTTGCTGGCTGAATTCAAGAGCCGCGGATGGCATGCGCCGGGCTATCACTATGTGGCGATGCCCGACGGCAGGATGGTGAAGCTGCTCGACGAGGAGAAGGTGAGCAACGGAGTGAGGGGCTACAACCAGTCGGCGATAAACATCGCATACGTAGGCGGCATCGACGCCAAAGGCCGCCCCACCGACAACCGCACGATAGAGCAGAAGGCAGCCATCGTACACCTGCTGATAGAACTGAGAAACCGTTATCCCAACGCCCTCATCATGGGCCACCGCGACATCTGGGGCGCCTACAATCCCAAGGCATGGCAGAAGGCATGTCCGTGTTTCAATGCAACGAGGGAGTATGGGGCGATTTAAACACAAACAAGCCTTAATGACAGATTTGGATTAAATCAAAATCCATCCTTCTAAAAGACCAAAACCAAAGCAAACCCTAATGACCGATTTGGGTTTAAAAGGAATCATCCTGCATACGAGCGGCGACAGGCATCGTCGCATCGCAATGCAGGATGATTTCTTTTTTCTGTCCGTTAGTATCCGGAATGAGTCTTTATCTCTTTATCGTCTTGAAGGAGCGTGTCTTGCCGTCGGCAAACGTCTTCACCACTACGTTTACGCCCTTCTGCGGAGCCTGGAGCCGTGCGCCGTCAAGGCTGAAATACTGTGTGGAGAGAGCCTCAGCCCCGTCAGTGGCTGTGGTGCGGGCAATGCCGTCGGTGGTGGACAGTTTCGTACCGTCGGTGAATTTTATCGTTGTCTTGGCAATCTTGCCCAGATAATATTTAGACGTACTGCTTGCAGTCCAGTTGTCGAGCGTCACGCCGTCCTCGTCCCAAGTGCCTGTGATGCCGGTTGTATTATATTTGTCGGCAGCCCAGTCAGCACTCTGCGTATAGAAGTCGCCGTAAGTATAGTCGTCGGCATCATACATCTTCTGACGCGGGATGCTGACGGTGTTATTGGCATAGAGCTTTATAGAGACGTCCAGTCCCTTGTCGTGGAAGTTCTCCACTACAAGCGAGTCGCCGGTCTCATTCATGCGCATTACCACGTTTGACTCATCGTCCTCATACTGCGGTTTGCCGTCAGAGCCCACAAAGTATGAGTTGTGCATCAGTCCGTTGGCAGGCTTTATGACAGTCTTCTCCGCCACGTCGAAATAGTGGTCCATATATGGGCCGCTGTTGATGTATACAGCCCATGAGTCCAGGGTGATGATTCCCGTTTCGGGGTCTATGGTTCCGGTCACGGGAGTCTTGCGGTCTGGCGTAAGCTCTGTTGAGGTCAGGATGATGTTGGTGAAGTCGCTCTCGCCGTAGGTATCGTCAGTATAGAAGAGCTGCGGTGGTATGGAGAGCGAGCAGTCAGCCATGTTCACCTTTGCCTTCAGCGCCGTGCCGTAATCAAAGAGATTGTATATTATGATGGTGTCGTTATCGGCGGCGTGTATCGTTACCGAACTGCCCTCGAACTTAGGGTCCTCCCTCATCGAGGTGGTCTTGTTTATGTATTGTCCCACGAGGTCGTTGACCGTAGTGATTTTCTTTGCCACGGATGCTGTGCACCCCACTGCAAGGGCAAGCATTGTATATATGATTTTCTTCATACTCTTATTGTTTTTGTCATTTCACGATTACCTTCTTCTTTCCCATGATGTAGACGCCGCTCTTGAGATTCTTCACGTTGCCGCCGGTCTCAACGAGTCTGCCGTCGAGGGTGTATATCTTTCCTGCGCCGTCAGCATTGGCTGAAGAAACGCCGCTGATGCCGTCGACGATGCGCTCGCCGAATACTATCTCGAGAGTCTTCGCCTTGTCGGCAGGAACATACAGTGCAGCCTTGGTGGCAAACATGGCGTCGCCTTCCTCACCCACGGCATTGAATGTTCTGTCGGCAGAAACCACCATGCAAACGGTGTCTTCAGTCGTGGCAAGACGCTTGCCGCTATAAGTTCCGACGAGCCTTACAGGTTCTGCCACAGCCGTACCAGCCTCAACATCGGTGGCGAAGTCTTCGTTGGTGAGCGTGACGTCTGCCGCCGGCTTGAACACGTATGGAGTGTTCTCCTTCAAGTTCTTCATGTCGGAGATTTCGCTGAAGTACACCTTGTTCTCAATTTCGTCATACTCCTTGAGCTGCCAGTATTCTCCGTCAGGGTATTTTGCCACGTCCGGCAGTATGACAGTAGTCCATTCACCAGCCTTCAGCATTACTTCCTTCTTTATCACACTGTATGCCACGGTAGTGGTGCCACCTGTCATGTCGATGGTTTCAAGAGCCGGAGCGATGTAGCCGGCAACCTTGAAGTCAGGCGTGTAGACGCGCTCGTTCTGGATGATGTCAACGGCAAACTTTCCGTTCTTGTCCGTCTTGGCGTAATACTCCACGTTGTCGCTCGTCAACGTCACGTCGACGCCTCCGATGCCGATTTCGCCGTCGGCGATGGTACCGTAGAGCGTAGCCGGCTCTACGTATATCTGCAGCGTTGCGGCAGGCAGATAGCGGGCAGCGGTAATCTCATCCTCGGTATAGTTGGAGATGTCGCTGTCGTAGCTGTATGACACCGAACGCACGAGACAGTGTGTCTGGTCTGTATTGTCCACCTCAAAGCTCGTGTATGCCGTTGAAGTCTTGCTCTCAGCCTCTGAACAGAAACGCAGGCGGATGTTCTTTCCGGTATATTCAAACGGGGTGTCGAAGTCTACACTCAGGAGTTCAGTAGTCGTATAGCCCACCTTCCTGAACGTGTAGTCGGCATCGTATACCTTCTGCATCTTGGTCGTGTCGCCAGCCATTGTCTTTGTCTGTGTGTCAACAGTCTCATCCTCGGTATTCTCGATGTATATGCGCAGACGGGTGGTGAGGTCTGACGACCCCTTGGTGCCGCGCAGTGTGATACCTGTGACCTTGTCGCCGGCATTCAGATTCTTTATCCTTTCGGCGGTATATACCACCTCGCTCTCAGAGAGGTAGCCGCCTCCGAGATTCAGCGGAGCGAAAGAGTTTGTGGTCTTGGCGTCGCCGAGCGTTGCCGAACGCGAAATCTTCTCCTTTGCCACCATCACCTCCATTACGTCAGTCTTCAGCGTATCCTTGCCGAATACGAATTCAGCGTATGCCATAAGCTTTCCGTCGGCATGAGGGGTGTATTCAAACGTGTTGTCCGCCGTGGCGCTCTTGCCTATCTCAACGGCAGTGCCTGCAACGGAGTCCTTCTTCTCGTATGTGGTTCCGTCATCCGTCGTCTCCACGATATAGAGCACCGAACTGTAGGAGTCGGCAGCCTCAACCTTGTCCTGACAGTTCTTGAGCGAAACCTTGAAGGTTGCCTCGTTGTTCACCATTGCCTTGTCTGGAGCCGCGGCAGCAGAGATTGCCAGGTCGTGATCCTTCACGATGCGCTTGAAGCCGTAGATATTGTCGACGGCGATGTCCTTGCCCTTGAATGCGACGAACCATTTTCCTGCCGGTATTCCGCTCACCGACACGTTGCGCAGGTCGTAATAGCCTGATGTGGAAATATCGTCATAGGCAAAATCCTTCGCCTCCGTCCAGTTGGTACGGTCGGCGGAATACAGGATCTGCAGTTTGCTGCTGTAAGAATACCTTGCGCTGACGTCGAACGTGAGGCTCTCTCCCTCTGCCACCTCAAGGAGCGGAGTGAAGAACTGGTCGGAACTGTAGCTGCTCGAGTTGCGTATCACGTATTTGTTGCCGTTGGAGCTGTCCCAGCTTTCCACCTTGAAGTCGCTACCCTCAATCTGTATGCCGCCAGGTATCGGTTTGCCGTATTCAAAATCCTCGAAGTCAACGAGATATTTCTCCGGATCGAGCACGAGTCCCTTGAGTTCCATGCTCACCGGCTCCACATCGTCTGCCGTCACCGTGAAGCTGCCGCCGCATTCGCCGAACACTTCCGTGCCGAGCGTTATGTCGAAGTCTATGGTCTGCTTTGCCGCCACGGTCTGCGGTGTGAGTGTGGTGGTGAATCCCTGCGGCACGTCAACCTTGGTGATGACGAGCGGGGCAGTTCCCTTGTTCTCTATCTTATAGCTCTGCGTCTTTGCCTCATTAATCCTGCCGAAGTTCTCCACGGAACCGTTTTTTATAGCCGTTGCGTATTTGTTCTGGAGCACCATTTCCGGAGCGTATGCCACGGGGGAGATCTTTCCCGTCGTGGCAGTGGTTCCCGTCACGTTCTCCTTCACCGTCAGTGTGAACCCCTTGCCGGTGGCGCTATAGTCGAGACCGGTCAATGAAATCTGCACATCTTCCGTTGCACCCTTATCGAGGTCCTTGCCTACGGGCACGTTCTTCAGTTCCGCATTGTCGGCATCAATGACGCTGAGTGTCATTCCCTCGTCTGTAGAGAGGAGTTTCATGTCGCCCGTGTTGGTCACGGTGGCCGTGATTGTCACGTCAAACTTGTTCTCCTCATTACATACTGGAGCCGCATCGGCAATCTTCACGTTGCCCACGGTCATGGCCTTCTGCAGGTCAAGCTCTGCCGTGCCGTTCACGGCAAAGTCATCCAGTCCGATATAGCTGCCGTGTATGCCGATATACTCTCCTTCCATTGCCGGCAGTTCCACCTTGGTCCATGTGGAGGTGTTCACATTGCTCATGTCGACCGTGAGTTCCTCGCCTGCCACATACGTGTTGCCCTGCTTCGTCACCTTATAGAACTTTGCCACAGGTGCATAATAAGTGCTTTGCCCCTTGATATAGATTGATGCCGTTCCGGTAATCTTCGGGGTAACGATCATATCGGTGGACGTGTGGTATATATCGCCATACGTATATCCGATTTCCTCACCATAGACATGCAGCCAGCCACCGGTCACTCCGCCCGTTGACTCATATCCATAACTCTGATATTTGGTCTGTGTTCCCGAATACGGGTTCTCATACGTGAAGGCATCCACGATATGTCCCCAGCCTGTTGCCACCCTGAACGCATGGTCAGAAGTGTTTATTGAGGTATTGAAGTCATACGAGTAGTTGTCAACCGTTTCTGCCCTGACTCCCGTTGCAGTGGCCATGAGAGCGAGTAAGGCAGTCATTGTCGTGAAAATCTGTCTCATAAGCTTTGTATTTTTGTTGATTATACGTTCCTTATATATGTATATATATTCCGGCGGATGCCCTTTCATGAAGCATCCGCCGGATGACATGGCGCATGTGCAGCTATTCTCTTACTATCTTCTCTGCCTTCATGCCGATGCCGGTCTTTGCCACCACGACATACGTGCCGCTTGGCATCTGCGAGATGTCCACCGCATTACCGGCATACTGCCTCAGCATCAGTCTTCCGTCCATGCCGTAGACCGCCACATATTCAAGTCCCAATGGAGCAGTAACGGTGATTATGTCGCCCTGCACGGAGAATGCCAGGTTCGGGTCGGCGTTTCTGTTTATCCGGTCTATCGCGTCTGTCGGTCCCTGCGGCTCGTCTGGCTCCCAGGTCACGTCGGGATCTTTTGACCCGTAGGTGAACTCATGCAGGTTATACTCCATCGGCTCAAGATATTTCTTGCCCGTGATGTCGTATACGGTGGCGATACGGATATTGCTCATAGACCAGTCCTTGTTGGGGTCGTATGTGCCGTGCATGCGCACTGTCTTGGTTTCGCCACCCTCGATAACCACCTTGGCGGTGTCCATGACGGCACCGTCGCAGAAGTAGTTCTCTTCGTCGAGAATCCTTACTATCATCCTGCCGTCATACTTTCCTCCGTCGTTGCGTATCTCCGCATTGAGAATCATGCAGTTTATAGGCACCTGATAGTCGCGCGGCGTGAAATAGATTTCCTTCACCAGCCGCAGGTCTGGCTCCTTCTCCCTTCCGATGAGCGGAATGATGGTGTGGAACACTACGTTGTCCTCTCTGTCAAACAGGGTGAACTCATAATTGTCGTCGCCGGCAAGCTCCAGCGTCTGGCTGAATGTGATTTCAGCTGTCTCGCCGGCACCGATCGTTATGTCCTGCTTGGGCGATGTGTACCAGTGCTTCGTAAGTTCGTCGCCAACGATATTCAGGCGGAAGCTCACCGCTCCGTCGTATTTGCCGCCCTCGTTCTTCACAGTGAGCTTCACGGTAGAGGGCACGTCGGATGTGAGCACCTCTGGTGTGGACTGCATTTCCAGCACGTTGAGCCTTGCCTTGCCCACGGTGGAGTATTCCACGTTGTCCGCCCCCACCTTAATGCTTATTTCATTTGCCGTTCCCACGGTCATCATCACGTCGGAATATTTCTCCTCGCCCTTCACCTTGTATTGGAGCTTTGCCACATAGCTGCCCTCGGCGAGCGTGGCAGGCACGGTGAGTGTGGAGCGGAGCGTATCGAGATACTGTCCGGCGTATGTGTTGCCGCTATACAGGGTCTTCGTTGCCACGATATTGTTGCTGTTGTCGTATACCACCAATCCGAAGTCCTCGAGGTCGAGGTCGAAGTTTGACGTGTTATACACCTCGCATACCGTCACCGGCACGCTCTCGCCCTTCTTCACCACGAGGCTGAAATCATCACCCAGTCCCTCGCAGAGCATCTCGTGCGGACGGTATACTGATGTTCCGTCCCTGTCGGGCTTGAAGCCGATGAGCATGTCCTGATAGTAGTTGAAACCGTCTTTCATGCTCTGTCCTGTTGCCATGTCCACATAGTCATAGGCAAGGGCATTGAGCAGGAAGTAGCCGTTTCCGCTGCCTCCCCATCCCCAGTTGATGTGGTAGAAGCCGTCTTCGTTGTATCCGTCGCATACGAACGAGTGGCCCGACATGGAGCTGGTAGCTCCGTCGTATACCACCGGCCGCCCGTTGTCGAGCTCTTCCCTCACCATCTGCATCCAGGACTGCGAGTCATAGAAGTTGCGCTTCACCAGGTGTATTCCCTTGTCATAGCGGAAATAGTTTGCCATTGCCGGTGCCATCAGCTCGGAATAGGCTCCTGAGCCGCCGTTGTCGTAGTCCATGTTCACGCTCACCGCCACATGATGCAGAAGCGTTGCCACGGCGTCCACTGCCTCGTCGGCAGACGATGCGTTCAGTTCGTCGGTCATCGCCGCCCAGTTGTATGTGGTGTTGGCGAAATCGGCTGACTCCTCGAACTGGTGCGTGGTCGTCACGTATGAATGGCTTCCCTCGCCGTGGTCGGGCCATTGCCAGTAGCGCATGATCTGTCCGAGCGACACTGCCACACATCCTATCGGGAAGCGGCTGTTAGGCGTGTACTTGTTGTAGAACGGCGACTGGTTCCATTTCGTGTCGCCCAGCAACGGGGCTACGCTGGTCTTGCCCTCCGTGGCCACCTCCTTTGCCCTTGCCTCGGGATGCTTGTCGAGATAGTCCACCTGGCGGGCGAACTCTCCGAGCCAATAGCGCATATTGTCGGGGATATTGTTGATGTCGAAGCTGCCGCTGTCAACGAATCCGAGCACTCCGGCAGTGCGGTCCTCACCGCTCACGATGACATATCCGCCGACCCGGCTCTGCGCCACGTAATAATAGGCGTCTTTTCCGGCATTGCGGTCTGCCTTGTATACTATCTCAAGATGCTTTCTCTCGGCAAAGCTGCGGAGCTTGCTGCCGGCTTCTGCCTTCCTGCCGAACTGTGTTGCTATGTCGAGCGCCTGTCCCTCGTCTATCGGGTTGGCAAACGAAGCGGCTGTCATTGCGAGACAGAATATGATAGATAATGCAGTTCTTTTCATATAGACATGTTTTTTTGTTTGTAATGTTGACTGGTGTGCTGACCTGCCGGCCAGCCGTAGGATTTCCCTATCTCACCACCACCTTCTTCTTGTTCATGATATATAGGCCCGGACGGAGCTTGTCGCCCTGCTTGCCCACCTTCATTCCGTCTATTGAGTAGACGGTGTCGTCGGATGCTGCCTTCTCGGCGTTCACACAGGCTATGCCCGTAGTGCCAGATATGCTCACCGGCAGCGACTCGCTTCCGTCGGCATACACTGCCGTCACGGCATACGTATGGGTGCCTCCGGGATTGCCTGTCACCGTTGCCTCCATTGCCTTTGCCGTCGACACGGGCTCTCCGTCGCGGTATACATTATATGATACCGGTGTGCCGCCGATCTCAAACGTGAAGTCGTCGAGCATGAGCATCAGTCCTTCCATTCCCGGTGTGGTGTGGTGGATGGCGAAGTATTTCGTTCCCTCGCTCACCGTCACCTTATATTCTGCCCAGTAGCCGCCGTAGATGTCGAAGCGGTGGGTGATGCCGTTGCTATAGTAGTCGGTGAACGACTTTATCCCGGTGTCTGTCTTTGACCCCTTGAAATAGAATGTCTCGTCGTTCTCGCTCCAGTTGCCGTTGAGATCTTTCGAGAGCATGTTGCTTGCCCAGAATGTCACGGTCTGCTCCTTGCCCGAAAGCTCCGGAGAGATGAGCCAGTTGTCGGCATCGGGATAATAGGTCTCCGTGGATGCTACATAGTATGGGTATGGGGCTGCGGCAAATTGCTTTCCGGTATGTGCCTCGAGCGTCTCGCCGATATCCGAAGGATTCATGATGATGAATGCAAAGAGTTCGCCGTAGTGCGGATAGTCGGTGTATTCAAACATACCGCCGTTTGTGGCCTTGTCACCATCTATCAGTGTCCATTCGCCGAACGAGGTGCTCCATGGGTCGTAGTCCTCGAATCCGTCGGTTATCTGCTTCTCGTTTGGAAGCGGTGCGCTCCACGACAGGTTTGCCACGTCGCCGTCCATCTCCACCTTCAGGTTCTCCACGCCATGGCGCCACGTGTCTTCCATGTTCATGGTCTTCTCGTCCACGTTGTCTGCCGGATTGTCGTCGTTGTCCGTCACCGCCTCTGCCGTGAGTGCCAGGCTGGTCTTGCCGGTCATGACGGAGCTTGTCGGATAGTCCACCTTATATGTATTTGACTTGTATGCCTTCAGTGTTCCCGCCTTGACGTTGAATGATTTGTATTCCCCGCCGTCCACCTTCACCTTCAACTGGAATGCCGGCGAGTTCGAGGCGGTCTTGTTCTCCACCTTTATGGCGAGCTTAGCCGTCTGTCCCTTCACCACTTTTTCGGGTGCCGAGAGCGCAACCGAGATGTCGTTTTTCTTCTCGTCGCGTATGGTGATGTTGTCTATTGCTGTCAGTATCTTCGCCGTGGGCGAAGTGAAGCGGAAGCGCAACACGATGTATCTCTCGCTGGCGTATTTATTCAGATTGGCATATTTCGTCTTCCATCCCCATACGCCGGAGTTCACGGCGCTTTTGGTTTCCACGGTCTCCACCGTTCCGTCGGGCTTCACCACCTCAAGCGTCAGCGGCACATCGCCCTGCTGGTTGACATATTGTGAAAATGTCACCACGGGATTCTCCACGCCGCCCAGCGCTATCTTGTGGGAAACGAGCGAGCATTCCTCGTTTTCCGTTCCTGCCATGAATCCGAAACATCCGTTGTCGCCGTCGGATGAGGTCAGCATGGCATCAGTGAGCAGTCCGTAGTCGTCGCTGCTGGCGCAATCTGCCCACCAGAAATTGCCTGTATTGCCGTTCTTGAAGCTGTCGGCAAACGGCAGTGCGTATGGTTTTCCTATGGCGAGCGGTTCTGATATCTTTATGTCGGTCTGGTCGTCGCCGTATTTTGCCGTGAGGCCATACTGCGCCAGGTCAGGGTCGCCCTCGTCGGTATTCATCGTGATGTCATACTGCGTGGCTCCCACCACGTCGTCGCGCTTCACGGCAGAGATTGTCCCGTCAGCCCCCTCCTTCAGGTCATACACGGTGTATGTCACCTGCTGCGGGTCCACTCCCGTGGCCGATGCGGCATCCCACGTCATGCGGACAGCGGTCTGCATATCCTGCAGCCTGATGTTCTCAGGTGCCTGCAGGGCATTGGCGTTTGCGGCGCCTTTCTTCGCCGCACGGATAATGGTTTCGCTTGTCTTGAATTGAGTGGCAAAAGGCTTGAACTTCAATTCCTGTTGTGCAAAAGCTCCCGTTGAGCACAGAAGCATTGCGCTGAGTAGCAGTCTATAGTATACCATAAGCAAAAATGTGTATTAGGGGAATATCTTTATTCCTTTTATTATGTATGTCTTTTTGAAAACGTTGCGTCTTACTTTATTTTGTCAGAACAGCAAATATCTCTGACTTTGTGTATAGGCAAGTATTCGTTCCTCTTTCTAAATTCTTCCAATTTCCTTTTTTCAACGACAAAAGTATACATTTATTCCATACCATCAAATAGTTTTCCACAAAATTAACGTTTTAATTGACGTTAATCAAAATACAAACACGTTTATGCATCAAAAAGACTCTTTTATTGACAAATATACAACGAAGTGTCACCTATACCTATACAATACCCGTTGGCGGAATTAACTTAGTGCACACTTAATTCCAATGACCGATTAGGGTTTAACCCGAATCGGTCATTAGGACGTTTACTTCATTTTTTATGACTTCTTGCAGCCTTTCGCTTTTTATAAGGCGTCTTTTGCTTGTTTTTAATTCGCAATAGCCCGCTATTACATCATTAAAAGCCAAACAAAATCCACTCTTTTAAAAAGCAAAATCCAGGCAAGTCCTAATGACCGATTCGGGTTAAAATTGGGCACGCTGCTTGCCCAACTGGGGTAACGTGCTTACCCATCATGGGCAACGTGCTTGCCCCGGATGGGCAGATTTGCTGTCAGGCGTCGGGAATGACTGCTTAGAGTGATTGCAATTCACACTTCAATTTAACATTGAATAATTTGGCTATTACAAATAAATGACGTACCTTTACATTTGGAAAACAAAGATTGCCAATGAGTCAAAAAAAATCAAATTCGCAAGACACACAGGTAAGCGTCTTGATGATAAATGACAAGGGAATTATGCTGACTGTTAAAGGTAACGATTATTTCATATCATATAATCGGATACCATGGATGCGCCACGCTTGCATTTCCGATGCTCTTGATGTAAGGATGAGCGGCAGAAACGCAATATGGTGGCCAAATCTGGATGTAGACTTGGAGATAGAGAGTCTGAAGCATCCTGAGCGCTATCCTCTCATCATGAAGAGAAACGAACTTGACATTGTGGACTGACGGAAGTATTCCACAAAATCATAATCATTCTGTATGAAACCAGCCCCTTCCCAAAAGGACTCCTGTTTGAGAAGGAACTGGTTTCATTTTGTTTATCCCGAATCACCCTTTCCGCATCACTTCACATAGTCTACGAAAGCATAGTCGTGCGAATGGCGGTCGTCGGCAGAATGGGATTCGCGGACTGCCTCATGCCATGAGGAATAGTCGGGGAAGAAGGCGTCGGCTCCCTCCGTCTCGGCGTCTATCTCGGTGAGACACAGGCGGTCGGCAAACGGCAATGCCTGTCGGTATACGCTCTCGCCACCAATGATATATACGTCTTCCTGGGCGGAACAAGACTTCAGCGCCTCGTCAATCGAAGGGTATACGTCGCATCCCGGCAGCTCCGCCACGCTGCGGCTCACCACCACGTTGCGTCTGTTTGGCAATGCTCCTTTGGGAAGCGACTCAAAGGTCTTGCGACCCATCACTATGGTGTGGCCCGTGGTGAGAAGCTTGAAGCGCTTCAGATCGTTGGGCAACCAATACAACAGTTTGTTTTCCTTTCCTATCGCCCTGTTTCTGTCCACGGCGGCAATGATGTTTATTCTCATATTTTTTATTTTAGGGGGGACAAAGATAATGCAAGGCGAGAGGAGAATGAAATGAATCCATTCATTTCTTATCCCGAGCCGAAGCTTATCTTATGCAAAGATA
>CAVBFA010000034.1:0-8714 GCA_963594595.1 Oscillibacter sp.
CTTAGGCAGCGTCCACAGCTCGTCGCTCACCGTGAGCTCCAGCTTGTCGATGTGGTAGCGAATCTCCTCCATCTTTGGAGCCACCGTGTCGTGGTATGCCACCGCCTTGGCACGCTCGTCGGTAAGCTTGTTTGCCACCTTGCGTGCGTTGACCAGTTCCTCCACACCCTTCTCGATAATCTGTGTGCGCTCGGCGATGTCCTCGATAATCTTGATGTTTCTCGAACTCAGCTTGTCAGCCTTTTCCTCCGGGAACACCAGACGCATGTTCTGCACGTTTTTCAGCAGCATGCTCTGATAGTGGGTGGCAACAGGAATGATATGGTTCATCGTGAGGTCGCCCATCACGCGGGCCTCTATCTGGATCTTCTTGGTGTAAGTCTCCCATTTCACCTCGTTGCGCGCCTCAAGCTCCTTCTTCGTCATCACGCCCAGCTTTGTGAACATCTCTACGGAAGAGTCGCTCAGATAGTTGTCGAAGATCACCGGACAGCTTGTCTCGCAGTCCAGTCCGCGCTTCTTAGCCTCCTCTACCCATTCGTCAGAATAGCCGTTGCCGTCGAAACGTATAGGCTTGCAGGTCTTGATGTCCTGGCGCAGAACGTCGATGATAGCCTTCACCTTGTCCTCGCCCTTCTCGATGAGAGCGTCAACACGAGTCTTGAAGTCAACCAGAGCCTCTGCTACGGCAGAGTTCAGTGCGATCATCGCTGCTGCACAGTTAGCCTCAGAACCCACGGCACGGAACTCGAAGCGGTTTCCGGTGAATGCGAAAGGCGATGTGCGGTTGCGGTCGGTGTTGTCGATGAGCAGTTCTGGAATCTCCGGAATGTCCATCTTCATTCCCTGTTTGCCCGCCATGTTGAACACATCCTCGCTGTCGCTGTTCTCAATCTTGTCGAGCAGAGTAGAGAGCTGAGTGCCGAGGAAAGATGATATGATTGCAGGAGGAGCCTCGTTGGCACCCAGACGGTGAGCGTTTGTGGCGCTCATGATAGACGCCTTGAGCAGTCCGTTGTGGCGGTATACACCCATCAGCGTTTCCACGATGAATGTCACGAAGCGCAGGTTAGCCTCCGGAGTCTTGCCGGGAGCATGGAGCAGCACGCCGGTGTCGGTAGACAAGCTCCAGTTGTTGTGCTTTCCGCTGCCGTTGATGCCGGCGAACGGCTTCTCGTGAAGCAATACTATGAATCCATGCTTGCGTGCCACCTTCTTCATGAGCGACATGAGCAGCATGTTGTGGTCTACGGCGAGGTTTGTCTCCTCAAAGATAGGAGCTATCTCAAACTGGTTTGGTGCCACCTCGTTGTGGCGGGTCTTGCATGGGATAGAGAGTTCGAGGGCCTGGATTTCAAGATCCTTCATGAACGCCTGCACACGGTCAGGAATCGTTCCGAAATAGTGGTCGTCCATCTGCTGGTTCTTTGCAGAGTCGTGTCCCATGAGTGTGCGGCCGGTGAGCATAAGGTCAGGGCGGGCACTGTATAGGTCGGCATCCACGAGAAAGTATTCCTGCTCCCATCCCAGGTTGGAAGTCACCTTTGACACCTTAGGGTCGAAATACTGGCATACGTTCGTTGCAGCCACGTTGACGGCGTGCAGCGCGCGGAGCAGCGGAGCCTTGTAGTCGAGCGCCTCTCCGGTGTATGATATGAATACGGTAGGGATACAGAGAGTGTCGTCGATGATGAAGACAGGCGATGTAGGGTCCCATGCCGAATATCCGCGCGCCTCGAAGGTGTTGCGGATTCCGCCGCTTGGGAACGAGCTGGCGTCAGGCTCCTGCTGCACGAGCAGTTTGCCGGAGAATTCTTCAATCATTCCTCCCTTGCCGTCGTGCTCGATGAATGCATCGTGCTTCTCTGCTGTTCCGCCGGTGAGCGGCTGGAACCAGTGTGTGTAGTGTGTCACGCCATTCTCCTCAGCCCATTGCTTCATGCCGTTAGCCACGGCGTTGGCTATGCTGCGGTCGAGTGTGGCGCCATTGTCGATTACGTCTATGAGCTTGTCGTAGACGTCGGCTGGCAGGTATTTGTACATTTTGGCACGGTTGAAAACGTATTTTCCGAAATACTCTGACGGACGTTCCACCGGTGCTATAACTTCTTCAGGGCGTTTCTTGAACGCCTCTTCTACAACCTGGAATCTTAAATTAGCCATTGTTTTAAGTTGATTTTATTGATGTTCTGTTTTCAGTTTGCAAAGGTAATGCTTTTTCTTGTTTCCGCATACCTTTTTGTAATAATATTTGTGACATTTAATATCTTTTTGTAGTCTATTATTGATAAATGTCATGAATATTGTTCTTTGCGCCTGCTGTATTTCATGCTTTCATCCATTTGGCAAGGCGCTGCATCGCCTCCTCGCAGTCTTCGCGTTCGCCGAAGGAAGTGAATCTGACGAAGCCCTCTCCGCTCGGTCCGAAGCCGACACCGGGAGTGCATACTATCTGTGCTCCGTAGAGCAGCTGCTCAAAGAATTTCCAGCTGTCCACACCGTCGGGAGTCTTCACCCACAGGTATGGTGCGTTCACTCCGCCATAAACTCTGAAGCCGAGCTTCTTCAGTGCGTCGTACATCAGTCTGGCGTTGCCCATATAATAGTCTATCACCGCCTTGGTCTGTTCCTTTCCCTCCGGAGAGTATATCGCCTCGGCAGCCCGTTGGCTGATATAGCTCGTGCCGTTGAACTTGGTGCATTGTCTGCGGAACCAGAGCGTGTTCAGTGCGATGTGCTCCTTGCCGTCGATGGTCACGGCGGTGAGTTCCTTCGGTATCACGGTGTATCCGCAGCGCACTCCGGTGAAGCCGGCTGTCTTTGAATAGCTGTGGAATTCTATCGCCACCTTGCGTGCTCCCTTTATCTCATAGATGGAGTGGGGGATGTGGGGTTCCGTGATGTATGCCTCGTATGCGGCATCGTAGAGAATCAGCGTGTCGTTCTTCAGGGCGTAGTTCACCCATTTCTTTAGTTCCTCCTTCGTTATCACCGTGCCCGTAGGGTTGTTGGGATAGCAGAGGTATATCATGTCTACGCGATGGTCGGGAATCTGCGGCACGAAGTCGTTGGTCTCCAGGCATGGCATATAGGTGACGTTGCTCCACTTGCCGTTTTCGAGCACTCCCGCCCTGCCGCACATCACGTTGGAGTCGATGTATACCGGATATATAGGGTCGGTCACTCCCAGACTGTTGTCCCATCTCACCAGTTCACCGATGTTTCCTGTGTCGCTCTTCGCTCCGTCGTTTACGAACACCTCGCTCGGGTCGAGACGGATGCCTCGCGGCAGGAAGTCGTTTTTCACTATCGCCTCGCGGAGCCACAGATAGCCCTGCTCTGGTCCGTATCCATGAAAGGTCTCCTTGTGCGCCATGTCGTCTACAGCCTTGTGCATGGCGTCGATGACGGCAGGCACAAGCGGACGTGTCACGTCGCCGATGCCGAGGCTGATGACTCTGGCCTTGGGATTAGCCACCTTGTAGGCATTCACCTTCTTGGCGATGTCGGCAAAAAGGTAGTTCTTCTGAAGTTTCAGGTAATGTTCGTTTACTAATGCCATATTGAAATTCTTTTTATTTGTTGTAAGTGTCGTTGTTGTTTGTCGTATGAGCGTTGTCGCTTGTTGTGAGTGTCGTTGTCGTTTCCTCTTTCTCCTGTGACTCGGTCTGCCGGCAGGTCATTCCTCGATTTCCCCGTCGAAGGCGATTTCCGCCGGTCCTGTCATATATACATGGTTGTCAGTTGTTCGCCATTCAATCTGCAGCGTGCCGCCGTCCATGCGGATTTCGCTCCGTCGCGATGCCCGTCCGGTGAGTGCCGCCGCCACCGCCGTGGCACAAGCCCCCGTGCCGCAAGCCATCGTTATGCCGCTGCCGCGTTCCCACACGCGGGTGCGGATGGCTCCGTCGGACAGTATCTGTGCGAACTCGATGTTGCAGCGCTCTGGGAAATTGCTGTCGCGCTCCATCACGGCACCGTATCTGGCGATGTCTATCGTGTCGATGTCGTTGAGGAAAGTCACGAAGTGCGGATTCCCCATACAAACGAAAGTGCCCTCAAACCGTCTGCCCTCAGCCATGAGTATGCCTCCGCTGAGGTCGGCATACTGACGGTGGTTCTCCGTCAGCGGCTCGAGCATGTCAACGGTGACGCTCTCCACTGTCTTCCCTTCGCTGTCGAGATGCAGCATCAGCGTCTTTATGCCGGAGAGGGTTTCCAGTTTTATCTCCGTCTTGTCGGTGAGTCCACGCTCATAAAGATATTTCCCGATGCAGCGCGATGCGTTTCCGCACATCATCGCCTCAGATCCGTCGGCATTGAAAATTCTCATCCTATAGTCGGCAGCGTCGGTGGTGGGTCGGCAGATGAGCACCAGTCCGTCGCCTCCGATGCCCTTGTGGCGGTCGCTCCATCTGATGGAAGCCGAATTGGGGTCGTTTACATCATATAATAATGTATTGACATATATGTAGTCATTGCCGGCACCGTGCATCTTGGTGAAATGAATCTTCTTGTCTGACATTTTGCGTTTCGTTTGTCGTTGTTAGGTTTAATTCCCCAATCGGTCGTCATACCGTTTTGGTATCCCTAATCGCCGATTTGGGTTTAATTTGTTTGCTTCGGCTGCAAATGTACAACAAATTGATTTATGTTGCAGCAAATGTCGATACATTTTTGCGTATTTTTTAAATCTAAATAACGAATTGTAAGTGTTTGAGGGCTGAAAAATGCTTTCCGTTATTGTAATGATGTTTTTCTCTTATAGGTTTTCCGGATGTTGCCACATAAGATAATAAGATAGTCGCAATGCCGACCGATAAGGTGCAACATTGCGACTATATCCGTTCCAATTGCAAGAGGTTTCTTTCTGGTTTCCTGGCCAACACGGCTGCTATTATATCAGAGGAGTCATAAAAGCAGGCAACATCAACACATTGCCGTCTTTATGCAGGTCTTTTGTATACAACAGGTATGGTTGGCTGATTCTGTCGGAGTATTTTTTGCAGAAGGCATCCAGTGAGGCGTGAGTCTTGTAGCCCGATGACTTCACTTCGATAGGACAGAGTTTGTTGCCTCTCGACAAGAGGAAATCCACTTCGTATGAATGAGTTTCGTCTTTAGGGAAAGTATAGTAGAACAACTTGTTGCCTGAAGCCCTAAGCATCTGGGCTATCAGATTCTCATATACATATCCAAGATTGGCGGTGAGTTTGTCGTTGAGCAATTTCTGGTATATTATGTTCTCCGTAAAATCCTTGTCCCAGAATGCCAGTGTTATGAACAGCCCTGTGTCACCGATATATAGTTTGTATTTGCCGAAATCAGCAGTCAGCGACATACCTACATTCGGGTCGTCGGCATGATATGCCACGTTTACTGTCTTGCTGTCTTCCAGACAAAGGATCATCTCGTCGATCTTGCTGCTTCCCACATTGCCTACCACCGTTGTGGCTTGGTAGCGCAGCAGATTGCGGCTTAGTTGGGAAGGGATCGCCATGAATAACTTGGATATCCTTCCTGTGGCATCGATTTTGCGGAAATCATCCGCATATAGCTGGATGATTTGCCGTTTCACCATGTCAACCTGCTGCAGGTTGTTGGTTTCTATGTATGCGTTGATGGCCTGTGGCATACCTCCCACCAGCATATACAGTCTCAAGTCGCGCATCATCTGGCGGTTCAGACTGTCGCCCAATGCCATCTTCTTTTCCAGAAATTTCTGTGTCAAAGGCACTGTGGTATCATCCTCCATCGCCCATCTGAATTCCTCATAATCCATAGGGAACATTTCGAGTCTGTGTTCCTCGCTGGGGATGCTGATGTCCTTGGTGTTTTTTCTGATGCTGATTAGCGACCCGGTTTCTATATAGTCATACCTGCCGTCTTTTACAAGGTATTTTATGGCTTGGCGAGCTTTGGGGCATTGCTGGACTTCATCGAAGATAATAACAGACTCCCTCTTATACAGTGTGGTCTTGTAGACATTCTGGAGATACAGAAAGATATAGTCCATATCCATCAAGTCGTCAAACAGGTCTTTGACTCCTTTTGAGGCTTCGTTGAAATCGATAAGGATATAAGAACGGTATTCCTTCTGTCCGAACTCTTCAACGACGGTTGATTTGCCGATACGTCTTGCTCCCTCTAACAGCAATGCGCTCTTGCCATTTGAGTTCTCCTTCCATTCTTTAAGTTTGCTGTAAATCTTGCGCTTGAATATCCTTTCCGCCATACCACTTGTTTTTGATGCAAATATACAGGAAAATCGCCTGATACCAAAATCTTTTTCTCGATTTTATAGCCTGACACCGAAATCTTTTCTTTGATTTTATAGCCTGACACCAAAATCTTTTCTTTGATCATATAGTCTGACACCTAATAGTTATGTTACCCGTTGGCGGAATTATTTTATGTTGACAGATATAAGTAAAAGTTGCCCATATCGCTTGATTTTTAGTAAAAACAAGAATTTCTGAAAAACTGTCAGATTGTCTGGTTTTTCGCTGTAATATTCTGACAGATAGATAGTTGACTGCCTGGCGATTGTCAGGCAACTGTCTGGATGGTTTGCTGATGAAAAGAGAATTGTCAGATGAGAGGGATTATCAAATGAAAGGAATCCAAACGACAGGAATTGCGTGCGTTGGCAGAATTCTGAAAACAGAAGTATGGGTGTTACAACATTAACATATTGGGCAGATGTCTGACAGCAAATCTGCCCAACAGGGGCAAGCAGCGTGCCCATGATGGGCAAGCACGTTGCCCCACTTGGGCAAGCACCGTGCCCAATTTTAACCCGAATCGGTCATTAGAATTAAGAAATTAATTCCGCCAACGGGTATGTATTTGGAGTCAAATGATTATGCTTTTTGGACTGTATGATTGTCATAAGAGTGCTATGGATTTGGTCGTTTTCAAGGCGTTTAGAAACATGAAAATCGCCTGATACCAAAATTTTTTTTCTCGATTTTATAGCCTGACACCAAAATCTTTTCTTTGATTTTATAGCCTGACACCGAAATCTTATTCTTCGATTTTATGGTTTGACACCATATAAATATGTTATATTCCTCCCCCAAATCCTACCAAGTTATTCTTTTACCGTCACTAAATTCATGAAATGCTTGAAGAATACAAAAATAATGACTACATTAGCGGTCTGTTATATAAATAAAATCAGAAATGCAAGACTTCAAGTATTATGCACCAACCGAAGTGGTGTTCGGAAAGGATGCCGAAGAGCATCTTGTGGAAATGATAAACAAGTATGGCGGCAAGAAAGTGCTCGTACACTACGGAGGCCACAGCGCTGAGCGTTCAGGACTGCTCGCCTCTGTGCGCGAAAAGCTCAATGCCGCAGGAATAGCGTTCGTGGAACTGGGCGGCGTGAAGCCAAACCCGCGCCTCACTCTCGTACACGAAGGAATAAAGCTCTGCCGCAAGGAGAATGTAGACTTCATACTCGCTGTTGGCGGCGGTAGTGTGATAGATTCGTCGAAGGCTATCGCATACGGAGTGAAATACGATGGCGACGTGTGGGACATCTACGCAAGGAAATATGTGCCAACAGAGATGCTCCCCGTGGGAGTGATTCTGACCATACCGGCAGCAGGAAGCGAGATGAGCGACTCGAGCGTGATAACGAAAGAAGACGGCGACCTGAAGATTGGATACTCCAACAATATCTGCCGACCCAAATTCGCCATCATGAACCCGGTGCGCACATTCACACTGCCACCATATCAGACAGCATGCGGAGCCACCGACATCATGATGCACACCATGGAGAGATACTTCGGAAAGGTGGACGACATGACACTGATAGACAATATCGCCGAGGCGCTCATGAGAACGGTGAAAGACAGCGTGTTCCATGTGCTCGAGAATCCGGAAGACTACCGTAACCGCGCTTGCATAATGTGGGCGTCGAGTCTGGGACACAACGACCTGACGGGCGACCGCTCTTATGCCGACTTCGCTACACACCAGATAGAGCACGAGCTGAGCGCTATGTTCGACGTGGCACACGGAGCAGGACTCGCCGCAGTATGGCCGTCGTGGGCGAGATACGTGATGGACGAGAATGTATCGAGATTCGCACGCTTCGCAGTGAACGTGATGGGAGTGCCCAACGATTTCACCGACACCAAGGCTACGGCAATGGCAGGAGTAGAGGCTGTGGAGAAATTCTACAGGGCAATCGGTATGCCTACAAACATCCATGAACTGATAGGAAGAGAAATCACCGACGACGAGATAAAGGAACTGGCGCGCAAATGCAGCCACGACGACGGTCGCACCATAGGAGGATTCAAGAAACTCGACCGTCACGACATGGAGGAAATCTACAAGATGGCGAGATAATCGCCAATCCTGGAGATGACGGATGATAGAAAGACGAAAACTATGCTTCCCTTTCCCACGCCGCAACAACCGGCGTGGGGAAGGAGTCACAATACTATATTATAATAAAAGGTGTCTGTAACTATAGACAGATATGATGCTGCAGGCAGATATGATATTGCAGACAAATTAATACTATAGACAAATATATTATTGCAGGTAAATGTAAAACTATAGACTGATATAATGAAAAACAACAATTCCATTTTCGGCAAAGACGGCGTGAGCTGTGTCTTGCCCTTCGTGCTGATAACGTCGTGTTTCGCCCTATGGGGATTCGCCAACGATATCACGAACCCGAAGGGGAA
>CAVBFA010000034.1:8768-23790 GCA_963594595.1 Oscillibacter sp.
TATTCCGCATGTCGGCAACAGACGGCGCGCTGGTGCAGGTGGCTTTCTATGGAGGATACTTCGCGATGGCATTTCCGGCAGCGATGTTCATACGGCGCTTCTCGTATAAGGCAGGAGTGATGCTCGGGCTCGCACTCTATGCCCTGGGAGCGTTTCTCTTCTTCCCAGCAAAGATGACAGGAGAGTATGCCATGTTCCTGATGGCGTATTTCATACTCACCTGCGGACTGTCGTTTCTTGAGACATCCTGCAGTCCGTATATCCTGACGATGGGACCGCAGGAGTCGGCTACGCGGCGCCTGAACCTGGCGCAGTCGTTCAACCCGATGGGATCGCTGCTCGGCATGTATGTGGCGATGAACTTCATCCAGGCAAAGCTCAACCCGATGAGCACGGCAGAAAGGGCGCAGCTCTCCGACCAGCAGTTTGAGGTGCTGAAGGAACACGACCTCTCGGTGCTCATAATGCCATATCTCGCCATCGGAGCCGTGATATTGGCGATGCTTCTCATAATAAGCATGGTGAAGATGCCGAAGAACGGCGACAACGACAAGTCGCTCAACGTAATCCCCACGCTGAAGCGCATCCTCCACATCCCGCACTATAGAGAGGGAGTGGTGGCACAGTTCTTCTATGTGGGAGTGCAGATAATGTGCTGGACTTTCATCATACAATACGGTACGCGGGTGTTCATGAACGAGGGTATGACGGAAATTGATGCAGAGGTGCTATCGCAGCAGTATAATATCGTGGCGATGGTGATCTTCTGCTGTTCGCGGTTTGTGTGTACCTTCCTGCTGCGCTATCTCAATGCCGGACAGCTGCTTATGATACTTGCCATCGTGGGCGGATGCCTCGTGGCGGGAGTGATAATGCTGCAGAATGTGTGGGGAGTATACTGTCTCGTTGCAGTCAGCGCATGTATGTCGCTGATGTTCCCGACTATCTATGGCATCGCCCTCGAAGGACTCGGCGACGACGCAAAGTTCGGAGCGGCAGGTCTGATAATGGCAATCCTCGGAGGCAGCGTGATGCCGGCAATGCAGGCAAGCATCATCGACATGCACGAGGTGATGGGAATGCCGGCGGTGAACGTGTCGTTCGTGTTGCCTCTCGTATGCTTCGTCGTGATATCGGTATACGGCTATCGCACGATGAGGAGGTCGAAATGAAATTCTTACCCCCAAAGCGGTCATCAAGGCTTTGATTTGATATAAAAGAGTCTGATAACTGCTGAATTATTTGGCAGTTACGGGAATAATGACTACCTTTGCACCGCTTTTCGGCGTAATCGCTGGCAGGAAGAAGAGTGGCCTGTTATGTTGCGTTGGAACGATAAACAATTTTAAACAGTTAAATTACAATGGATTTAATTAAAGTTGCTGAGGAAGCATTTGCAATCGAGAAGCAGTATCCTGAGTTCAAGGCTGGTGACACCGTTACTGTAGCCTACAAAATTATCGAGGGTTCTAAGGAGCGTATCCAGCTCTACCGTGGTGTTGTTATCAAGATCAACGGTGAGGGTACAAAGAAGCGTTTCACTGTACGCAAGATGTCTGGAACTGTTGGTGTAGAGCGTATCTTCCCAATGGAGTCTCCAAACATCGCAAGCATCGAGCTTAACAAGGTTGGTAAGGTGCGTCGCGCTAAGCTGTACTACCTGCGCAAGCTCACTGGTAAGAAGGCTCGTATCGCTGAGAAGAGAGTCATCATCAAGAAGTAATGACTCTTTGCTTGGTTCTAAAGAACAACGAAAAGTTATAAATGTGGCAGTTCGTTCTGATTGAATTGGCTGCCCATTTTTGTTTTATTATCCAAGCAAGCCCTAATGACCGATTTGGGTTAAACGGCATAATTGCCGTTTGGAATTTAAAAATATGTCAATTGACAAGGAAAGCATAACTACAGATATGAGAAACAAGAAAGAACTGTTGGAATATTATACGGACAGGATGACGGGACTGGATGAAGTACTTCAGAACCGCAAGGCAAAGGTGAAATATATCATAACGGCAGAGATTCTGTTGTTTGTCGTGGCTGTTGCCGTGGCGGTGGTATATCTGTGTGGATATGTATCAGTAGCGGTTTTCATTCCGGCTTTCTGTATCGCGCTGGCTTCGTTTGTGGGTGTGAAAGTCTTCGACAGACAGAATTCTGTAGCCATCGACGGGATGGAGGCGAGGATTGATGTCTACAGACAGAATATCCGCTATATGGAAGGCGACTTCTCACAATTTGACGATGGCAAGAGATATGAGAATCCATCCCATCAATATTCCTTCGATATGGACGTATTTGGCAAGGGGTCTTTGTATAACCGCCTTTGTCGTATTGTCACTACGGGTGGGGCAGACAGGCTTGCCGGGATTCTGGATAGTGCAGCATGCCGTACTGCTGCCGCAGACAGTTCTGTTGCTTCTCAAGGCAAACCGTCGTCGCGCTGCGGAGCATCTGTTCCGGTTATTCCCTCTGAGATAGTCAGAAGGCAGAAAGCCATATCTGAATTGGCAGAGATGGAGGAGTGGCGAACAGATTTCCTTTCAGCTGCCTACAAAGGAAATATCGACACGGGGGCTATACTAAAGGCACTGCATGAGGCGAAAGAGGCGGGAATCCCCGAAGCGGCATTGTCTCGGAGAGGGCTGACAATGGTGGTTTCTTCGATGGCGATATTCGTCGTGTTGCTTCTCCTCACGGTGTTTACGCCGCTCCCTGCCGACTTCGTTTGTCTGTGGACCGTCGTTCAGCTTGCCGCAAGCATCGGAGCATCGGCGAAGGCGATAAAGATGATCAGCAAAAGTGTGGAGCGAATCAGTGTCAGTACAAAGCGGTTCGTCTCGTTGCTGCATATAATCACCGAAGCGCAATTCCGGGAGGAGGACAACAAGCAGATGGCATCTGTTCTTAATGGCAGCAGTGGGGCAGAGGCTCTCGATTCGTTGAAGGAGCTGAAGGCAATCCTCGATGCTCTCGACAGACGGGCAAATGTGCTTGGTCTTGTCATTTTCAATGCTTTGGGATATAGCGACTTCTTTCTCGTAAGGCGTTATCTGCGTTGGCAGCGGGATAATGTGGCGTCGTTTGAGAGGTGGATTGATGCCGTGAGCATGATGGATGCAATGGTGTCGATGGCGACGATGCGCTATAACGAGCAGCAGACTGTAATGCCGGTGGTTACGGATTCTGAGAATATCGTTTTTGAGGCCAAGGGACTGTATCATCCTTTCCTCGGAGAGAAAGCGGTGAGAAATGATTTCACTATACAGGATAGTAATTATTATATCGTGACGGGTGCCAATATGGCTGGCAAAAGTACGTTCTTGAGGTCTATAGGAGTGAACTATATCCTCGCGATGTGTGGTATGCCGGTATTTGCGGAGAGCCTGCGTGTTTCGGTCTTCAACCTTTTCAGCAGTATGCGCACCAGTGATGACCTTACGCATGGCATCAGCTATTTCAATGCAGAACTGCTTCGTCTTCGTCAGCTTCTTGACAATGTGCGCCAGGCGTCGCATACTCTCATCATTCTCGACGAGATACTGAAGGGCACAAACTCTCTTGACAAGCTAAACGGATCACGTATGTTCCTTGAGGCGATAGCCAAACTGCCTGTCAGCGGCATCATAGCCACTCACGACCTGGAACTGTCGAAGATGGCAGATGAATATCCTGCCCGTTTCCATAACTTCTGTTTCGAGATAAAACTCTCCGATGCCATCACCTATACTTACAGGATTTCTCCCGGCGTGGCAAGAAACCAGAATGCCACATATCTCTTGAAGGGAATATTGAAAGAGGAGTGATGGGCGTGGCATCTGGCTCTTTTCTATTTAGTCTAGGCTTTTCTAGACTATCTAGTCTATCTATACTTTCTAGCTTTTCTAGCTTTTCTAGCTTTTCTAGATAATCTAGATAATCTAGCCTTTCTAGCTGAAATAGACTGTTATTTCTTTCTCATCTCTTCTATCAGTGCTTTCAGCCTGCTGATTTCCTCTTGTTGGGAATAGTAGGCATTGAGGGCGCGTTGGCGGAGGTCTTCATAAGATGCTTTCCATTTCATCATTTCGTCGTTTGCCTTTGAAAGTTCGCTTTCAAGTTGAGGAAGACGCGTTTCAAGCTCTTTAAGTCGTGCGTCTTGTTGCTGGCGGAAGCCGGTACGTGCTTTGTGCATGCGCTCCTTGATACCGCCTTCGGTGATGAACTCCTGTTCGAGGCGCTTCATAAAAGACATCATCATCTTGTCTATCATGTGGCAAAGGGTTAGTCCATAGTTGCACATCTGCTCGTCATTCCATTTGTCAAAGAACGGTTCGTAGTCTGGAAGTTTGTTGTGATGGCGACAGTAGTCGAGCATCTCATTATACCGTTCTTCGCCGGCGATGTAATACTGTAGATGCCGTGATTTGAGATAGTCTTCGAAATCTTCACGTAATTCTTTAAGGGAGGCTCGTGCCACGTTGAGCAGTTTCATTTGCATCTCAGATGATGTAACACCGTCGGCAAGACCTTCCACGATATTTTGCTTGCAAGACCGTGCTGCCTGTATTATCTGGTCGCGAGTGCGGTCTTTATATGGGTGTATAAATCTGTTGCAGAAGGCAAAAGACATCTGGTATATGATGTCTGCCTTCTGATAGAAATATAGATCTTTCCAATTCGTTTGTTTGCCAAGCACGTTGATTTTGTCATTTCCGGTGTCTGTCATAATATTCTGTTTTTTTGCATTCAGTCAACAATATCATTCAATTTTGCATTCTGTGAACAAAATTACCTAATTTTTTTAATAATTCATAGCAAAAAGTTTGTTTATATTAAAATAATATATATCTTTGTGGCGAAATATTTATAAAAAGGAACGCTTTTTCAATTATTATTAACACATAAAAACAAAAACTATGGGATTTACAGAATCAGTAAAGACAGTGTTTAGTAAGTTTGCCACATTCAGTGGTCGTGCATCACGATCAGAATTTTGGTGGTTCTATTTGTTTAATAGTCTGGCATGGCTTGTGTTCGGGATTATAGGTTCTATACTCGGTAGCATTTTCGGCGGCGGTGATGCAGGAGGTGTATTGGCCGGATCGGGAATCGGACTTGTGTTGTCTGTGATTTACAGCTTGGTTGCCATTGTTCCGACTATTTCGGTTCTGGTGCGCCGTCTTCATGATACCGGTCGTTCAGGTTGGCACTATTGGTGGTGCCTGATTCCTATCGCCGGTCCTATCATCCTTTTGGTTTTCTTGGCATCACCAAGCGTGCCGATGGACAACCTTTACGGACCATGCCCTACAGATTGATTTAATTGCCTATAAGACTATTGGTGATTTCAGTAATATGAAACCGCCACGGATAGATAAAATATAGGGAAGATATGATATAAAAATACCCGGAGCATCATATAGAATGTTCCGGGTATTTATTTGGATTCCCTTTTCTTCTTTATTGGGATTTTCTGTATTCCTTTAGTTTTCCTGTCTTTTTTTGGATTTCTGTCTTTATTCAGATTCTCAGTCTTTGTAAATCAGCACCGTGGCATATGCGCTTATGCCCTCTTCCCTGCCAGTGAAACCGAGTTTCTCTGTTGTTGTAGCCTTGATGGAGATGTCTTCAACATCGGCATTCATCACTGAGGCGAGACATTCCTTCATCTTATCAACATGAGGGTTGATCTTAGGGCGTTCAGCACAAACCGTGGCATCAATGTTTCCGAGTCTGTATCCTTTTGTGGCAATCAGGTCGATGGTCTTCTTCAACAATATCTTGCTGTCTATGTCGAGAGTGTCGGCAGATGTGTCGGGAAAGTGATAACCGATGTCCCTCATGTTTGCTGCTCCGAGCAATGCGTCGCAAATGGCATGTATCAGCACATCAGCATCGCTATGGCCAAGCAGACCGAGAGAGTGCGGAATCTTTATTCCGCCCAACCACAAGTCACGTCCTTCAACGAGCTTGTGAACGTCAAAACCAAAGCCTACGCGTACCGAACCCACCCTGTCCCTCCCAAAGGGAGGGTATGAGGTTTGTCTTGTATTTTGAAAGGCTTCTGCTTTTAGTTCTTCTATTGTATCTTTGATTATTTCTATAGTTTCATCAGTGTCATAAAGAACTTCTTCATTTGTGAATCTCAAGAAAGAAAATCCTTCCTTTTCCAGATAGTCTTGGCGTATTTTATCCTGTTCTTGTTGTTCACCTTCTGAATGATACCCTCCGTCTATTTCAATGATTAGGCGCAAACGTAGGCAAACGAAATCTGGAATATATCCACAGATTGGATGTTGTTGTCTAAAATGTTCTTTTAACCCATTCCCCCTTAAAAATTGCCATAAGAGCGATTCTGCTTCTGTAGGATTATTTCTCATCTTCTTTGCTTTTTCTAAAAGGAGTTGATAGGTTGTCCCGTCTGTAGTCGTATAACCATATTTCATACCAAATCAATATTAATAGTAACTTCATTCCCTCCCTTGGGGAGGGGTAGGGTGGGTTTATCTTCTCTTGAACAAATCCTTCAGTCCGTCCATGTCGAAGCCCAGAGTGAAGCGGAGTGTCTGATCGAGAGGGTTGCTCTTTGCAGTGGCGATGACATAACCGCAGTCGAGGGTGAAGGCGCTCATGCGGAATCCTGCACCGACAGTGAAATATTTTCTGTTACCCTTGTTCTCCGACTCATGGTGATAACCGGCGCGAACGCTGAACTTGTCGTTGTATACATATTCAGCACCTACACTCCAGTTTATCTCCTCAAGTTCCTCCTTGAAACCTCCAGGAGCGTCGCCGAAACTCTTGAACATACCCGAGATACTGCTCGTGTTGTAGTATTCATCCTCCACACGCTGCTGATAGTCCTCTGTCGTTTCCCCCTCTTCCTGCTGAGGATAAGAAGGCACGAGCAGCTTGTTTGCATCGGCAGATATCGTGAAGCGGTTGAACTCGTCGATTGGCACCATCAGAGCAGCACCCAATCTCATGTTTGTTGGAATAAACTCACTGTAGTCACTGCCGCCGAATGTTATTTTACTACCGATGTTGCTGATGTTCAGACCGATGCCGAGCTGACATTCGCGAGAACCGATGTTGATATAGTCGTTATAGTAGCATGCGAGGTCGGCAGCGAAGGCGTTAGAAGCAGAGCGCTCCTCTGTAGAACTGTACTGCATGTCGGACATGAGGAAACGCACGCCGGCAGCGAGAGAGAATTTCTCGCTCAGCATCAGAGAATAAGCCACATCAAACGACATCTCGTATGGGTTGATGGTCTGTGCGTTTGACATGTCGCCCGTAGTACCGTCGTAGTTCGTGTAAACCTCACCGAGAGAGAAATATCTCAATGATGCCGAAACAGCGCTATAGTCACCGATGCGGTAGTATCCGGCGAGATATGCGATGTCCATGTCGCTTACCAGTGAGCGCAGCCAAGGCGTGTAGTTCAGGGCAAGACCCGCACGGCTGATGCAGAAAGGATATTTTGCCGGGTTCCAGTATTGCGAGTTCACGTCAGGGTCGGTGGCAGCACCCGCATCACCCATACCGGCAGCGCGTGCATCCGGTGCGATGGTCTGTGATACGAGAGCCGTATGAATAGGGTTGAACATCTCGCGCTTGTCTTGAGCCTTGACGTTAGTTGCTATTACTGCGAGCAATGCCGCCGCAATGATTCTTATTCTGTTCTTCATTTATATCTTGTCTTTTGTTTTTATTCTCGTTATGATGTATTGCGTGATGATTCTCAATTCTTCAATGCCAGCCTGTCATTTCAGCCTTGCATTACATGAAAATTGCGTTCACGCCTCTATATAACTCTTTTTGTGTTATATTATTGTGTGACGACGGTCAAAGAGTTACATTGTCAGTTGAGTACTATCAGTTTCTTCGCTTTCGTTGCCTCGTTCTTTCCCTCGCTTGTCAGGCGAACGCGATACAGATATACTCCGGACTGCAACCTGCCGCCGCTGTCGGTGGTGAGGTCCCAGTCGTATGTGAATGTTGCCGACTCTGCCTGGGTGTTCTCCGTATGATTCCACAACAGTCTGCCGCTGATGTCAAACACCTCGATGGTCATCTCCACGTTGCTGCCGCTTCTGTCGTGGCTAACGATGAACGTAGTGTTCGTCTTTGCCGGATTGTTGGAGCAATAAACGTTGGTGATGTTCGGAGTCAGACCTTTCACCACGTTGAACTTCAGCGTCGTTGTCGAAGGGTTGTTGAGGATATCCCATGCGGTGAATTTCAGCTTGTGCGGTCCGTTCTCCAGTTCCGGGATGTTATACCATGTCGTTCCCTCGGTATACGAACCGAAGTTGAACGAGAAATTGTCGTTCAGAGTGAATGTCATCATTGGGTCGTCGTCGACTACCAGTGTCTGGTCGTGGCCTATTCCGCTGCCAGAAGTGTTCAGTCCGTCCTTGTCAGAAATCTCCGCCACGAAGTAAGGGGTAGAGTTCACGTTGCCTCCGTTGCTGAAGCTCGGAGAGTTAAGATAGCAGTAAATCGACGGACCGTTGGAGTCGTTAGATACGATTTCCGTTCCACCAACGATGAAGTTCTCCGTATATCCGTTCACCGTCCTGTTGTCGGTGTTGCTCACTGCGAAGGCATTTATCCTTCCGTTCTCGTCAGTATAGTTGATGTCCTTCGTCACGGCAAACGTGATGTCAAACTTTCCTGAGCGTATGCTGTCGTTGCCGTTGAATATCGTTTTGGTGTAGTCGAAGAAGGTGTATGCATATCCCGTGTCCTTGCTGTTCAGTTTGCCCACACGTTTCTCCTTAGAGTCCTTCACGTCGATGTTCACCGTTCCTGTGAAAGAGTCGTCGGTGCTGCCGTCGGCATTCTTGATATGTCCCTTCACGTTCACTTTCGCTCCCGCCTTTATCTGTGGCAGTTCGGTGGCTTCAGCCAGGCAGATGCCGTTGATGCTGTCTATCACTACGTTGCTCTCCGGTATCTTCAGACTTATCGCCGGATCGCCGAGCAGGGCATAGTGCAGCTTGTTCACCGTTCTGTCGGTGCCGTCGCTGATGACTTTGTTCTTTGCCACTCTCTGAGCCTCGCCAACGGAATTGAACTTGCCGTTTGTCTTGGTGAACAGCGCCTTCACGTATTCAGCATTGATATATTGGTTCTGCGTGATATACACCGTGCGTGCAGTGCCGTAGAAGGCGAAAGTGCCACCGTTGGGATTAAGCACGGAGTTCACTCCGATGTTGCTCACCGTTCCGTCGTAAGGCATGATGTCGCATGATGCCGTAATCCAAAGCGGCAACACCTTGTTCTTGAATGCTGCGAAGTCAGCAGACGACAATACCAGTTCGTGAGACAGCATGTCCGGACGTCCGTGTCCGGCATAGTCGAAGAGCAGTGCACCTTCAGCCTGCTGCTTTTTCAAAAGATTCGTCACCTCAGGGTATGTGTTTCCCGTTGCCGATGACACCCTTGTATACATGTCCCAGAACACACGCTTTGCCTGTATTGCCGGAACGAGTTGCTCCACAGCCTTGGCGGTGTTGTCCACCGACGTCACGTGAGCGTTGTTGTTTCCGTCGTCGCCGAGGAAGATAGCAACGTTCTGCCAAGCCCCCGCCATCTTGTTCTCCATATAGCTGATGCTCTTGTCCACCATTATCTTCGCCTCGTCAGCAGTCTTCACCGGAAATCTTCCAACAGCAATGTCGTATTTGTCCGATTTGGTGGAATAAGCCGATGCGTTGGCACCCTCACCGTCGTCGAGAGCTGTGAAGTAGCAGTCGTCGATGAAACTGTTTACGTAGCTGAAAGAGTTGTCGCTCTCGAAGCAGAGCAGGAAGTCATCGGGGCTATAGTTTCTCAGAGCGCTGACTTTCATTCTGTTGTCCCATTTGCAGTCGCCGAAGAGCAGCAGATACTTGGGCATCGAAGCCTCGTCTTCCGCCCTGTCATACATCATCTTCATATACAGACGATAGGCGTCAGCCTCCGGTGTACCGCTCGAGAACTCGTTATACAGTTCATCGGCAGGCACGATGCGCACGCTCATCTTGTCGTGCTCCTCATGATAAGCCTTCAGACGTTCCGCCTGTTTCAGCAGTTTCTGACTTGCCGGGATTATCATCACCATATCGTAGTTCTTGTCTCCGTGGAGGTTCTGGTTCGTTATGTTGTATACATATTCAGGTGTGGCGAAAGTAGCCTTCGACAGTTGGGGCTCCGGTCGCGGATCATTGAAGGTAAGGGTGATGTAGTCGAGTCTCACTGTGTTGCTCGACTTGTTTGTTATCTTCACCTTGTTTGTCTTTGCCGAACTGCTTGCCAGCATGTTCTTCAGATAGAACGAACCTTCAGCCAATACGCCAGTGTCGTATTCGCCGCCCTTCTTCGTCGTTATCGTTCCCACCACCGAGTCGTTGATGGCAATCTCGCTCGTAGATGCAGCCGAAGAGGTGAGCCTTACGAACAGAGTCCCTTCGCCTGTCTTCTGTGCCGGAGTGGTCAATTCGTATGTCAGACTTGCCCCTGGGTTTATCGGAGTGTTGTCAAACAAGTTTCTTCCGCCCTGGAACCAGGCGTAGTCATCCACCTCGTATAGTGTGTGGTAGTCGTCGTTGGCAGGATAGAATGATGACACGAAGGCAGCCGAGTCCACGCTCAGCGGTTCGCCCTCGCTTTGTGTGATGAAATAATATCCGTAGTCAGAATATGGGTTGCGTATGCGTGAAGTCTTTGTAGCGCTGTCCCACGACACCGGACCTATGGCACGGAAAAGCTTCTTGCCATTCACGGTGACTGTCGGAACCTCCTTCAAGTCGTCATATTCAGCGATTTTCTTGTCGAGCAGCTGTTCAGAATGTAGCGCTCCGCCATATCCATATACCTTCACCTTGCTTAGGTCGTTGAATCCCGCCTGACGTATCAGGGCGTCAGTAATCTGGTAAACACCCGTTGACGGCACACGTATCTTGGCCCAGTTGCCCGTTGCCAACACCGAGTTCTTAGCCCAGCGCTCGCTTTTCGTCTTGTCAGCCTTGGCGTTGGCTTTTCTTGTTGATTTCGATTTAGGTTTAGAAGTGATGCGCAGCATGAAGCTTACGAGCTTCTGGTATTTGCCTTCGCGCATCACGATAGGTGAGAAATATACTTCCAGTCTGCCTTTCTTTCTTTCCACCACTGTCCTTGTCGTTATCTCCGGCAGGGCAGGGTAGGTGTCATTGCTGATTTTCTTCAATTTCTCCACGTCGCCCTTCTGCATGTCGATGAATTCCGGATATTCAATCGTCACGGTGTATATGGAGTCGGCGTAGGCAGGCCCCAGGTCTTTGGAATATCCGAACGTAGGTATGACGGAGTCTATTCTGACTTCGTCGGCAGTCAGATTGAAGAACTTCTGTGCCTTGGCGGTCATGCCGGCAAGAAGAACAGCTATGGTGAGGAGTATATTTCTTATCATTTATTTTATATTAAATTCAAGCACTTTCCTGTCTTCTATATATCCAGTGAGGTGGTCGTCGATGTTCACCGGTCCCACTCCCACAGGAGTACCAGTATAGATGATGTCGCCGGTTTTCAGCGTGAAGTACTTGCTGATGTATTCAATAATCTCGTCAATATTGAAGAGCATGTCGCTTGTGCGGCCCTCCTGCACGGTCTTGCCGTTGATGTCGAGGTGGAACTGCAGAGCCTGCACGTCTCTGAATTTCTCCACGCTCACCCATTCTCCTATTGCGGCAGCACCGTCGAATCCCTTACACATCTCCCACGGCAGACCTTTCTTTCTCAGTTCCGCCTGCAGTTCGCGAGCTGTGAAGTCGATGCCTACGGTCACGGCATCATAATACCTATGGGCGAAGCGTGCGGGTATAGCCTTTCCCAGTCGGCAGATGCGCACCACGATTTCCGTTTCATAGTCAATGCGTCCCATGTCGTCAGGAACGAAGAACGGTTTTCCGTCCTTCAGCAGCGACGAGTCCGCCTTGGTGAAAATCACTGGTACTTCTCCCTTGTATAACGTTTCGTTAAGCTCTTTATTGTGTTGAGGATAATTCAATCCTACTGCGAAAATCTTCATTGTTTATATGTTTTATATATGTTCAGTTATTCAATCTTTGTCATTCCCTTTATTGTTGTGGTAAGCCAATCGCCTGCAGCCACGATACCTTTGGGGCGTTCAAACGGTGTAAGCTTCAGTTTCTTGTCAGCTTTCCTTTCTTCCTTAGAGGCATAGTCGATGCCAAGGATATACATTTCCGTAACCATGTCCACGTAACCCATGGTCTTTGTCTGGTAGATGCGGTATCTGTCTGTCATGTTTATCAGATTGTATAATCGCGGAGCACCCAATTCCGTACTGTATGTCTCGCTGTTGTACATGTTGGCGAATGAGAAGCCTAAGAGTGGAATTTTGAATGGCTTGTCAGAAAACATGCTGTCTCTAACTATTTCGCAGCGTTTGTTTATGGAGTCTTCGTTCATATAATAAATTCCGCCAGTTCTTTTCCAACTGCTTCCTAATCTTCTCGATCCTTTAAGTGCGTTATAGTATTTGTATCCGTTGAAGGATGCGAATGATGTAGGATCACTGAAGTTTGCTATAGACTTGAGCATCTTGCTCTCCCCTTCAAAAGCCTTTTCGTCCTTGTATTTGTCTTCCGACAGTATCTTGTATGAATGAGGTGTGCCGTAGTAATCGTTCTCCTTGAAATACAGATAGACCATGCTTTCGCTTACTGTAGCCGGCTTTTTGTTCAGTATAGTCATCTGTCTGACGTATACTTTCATTCTGAGCATTGCGTCTTTCTGCTTCGAGATTTTCACTTCAGGAAGAATGTGACTGCATGGTGTGAGGTATATCGTAGAGTCTTTCAGCGACTGCAGGTCAATGTTTACTGGTGTGTAGTTTATGTGTTGTATGTGTATGCTCTTTAGCTGTTCCGCTGCTTTAGGCAGTTTCCCGTTGTAGTCGGTAATGCCTATAACGTCTGTTCCATTGCCGTTATATATGCTTGCTGATATAACAGGCAGATTGTCGTTTGCGTCAACCACAGTAATCTGGCTGTATGCACATTGGCATGTTATGGAGACTATTACTGATAATAGTGCTTTTATAAGAATATTCAGCTTTTTCATACACAATATAATATTATTTTCTGGGTAGATAAATAAACAGTAAAAGCCAAGCAAACGATTGTGAAATCTCTTGCCTGGCCTTGTTATATTAGAATTTAGAATAATCCTTGGATTAGTCTGCGCTCAGAGAGAAGCGCTTGTAGTCAACTACTGTAAGGTCCTTGTCGGCAGCCTTCAGGTAGTCAGCAACAGAGAGCTTGCTGTCCTGGATGAACTCCTGGTTGAGCAGACAGTTCTCCTTGTAGATGCGGTTGATACGACCCTTCACGATGTTCTCGATCATCTGAGCAGGGAGGTTTGCAGCCTTCTCTGCAGATACAGTAGCGATGATCTCCTTAGCTTTGGCAACGTCCTCAGCTGTGATCCATCCCTTGCCCATGTTAGACTCCATGTGCTCCTCAGAGTCAACGTGAGCCGGGTTGATGCCAGCCTTCTTCAGAGCAGCGTCAACAGCCTTCTGAACCAGTTCCTGCTTTGTCTTCTCAGCAGCAACCTTCTTCTCCTCCTCGATGAACTCCTGAGAAACAGAAGCCTCGTCAAGGAACATAGGCTTCATGGCAGCCACCTGCATTGCTATAGCGTGAGCCTGCTCCTCAGCTGCCTTGTTGGTCTGAACCATTGTGCAGAGAGTGTGCTTGCCCATGTGGTCGTATGTAGAAATGTTCTCACCCTCGATGAAGTTGTAGCCGTCGAGCTCCATCTTCTCACCGGTGATACCAGAGCGAGCGACAACAGCGTCGAGAACCTTTGTTCCGTCAGCCAATGTCAGTTCCTTAACCTCGTCGAGGCTCTTAGCCTTTGCAGCTACAGCAGCGTCGAGGATATCCTGTGTCAGTTTGATATAGTCAGCTCCGTTAGCCACGAAGTCAGTCTCACACTTCAATGCTACGATAGCGCCGAAGTTGTCAGCGTATTTAACGAGAACACAACCGTTAGAAGTCTCACGGTCAGAACGCTTAGCAGCGATAGCCTGTCCCTTCTCACGGATAATCTCTACTGCCTTGTCGAAATTGCCCTCTGTTTCAGTGAGAGCCTTCTTGCAATCAGAAAGACCAGCGCCAGTCATCTTGCGCAGCTTCTGAATATCAGCTATTGATACAGCCATAGTCTTAAATATTGAATTAGGTTTTGGATTAATATTGAAAAAGGAACATTGAATTAAGTATTCTGTAAGTCATTAATTCAACGTTCCTAATCTCTTTATACTGTCATTGATTAAGCCTCTGCTGGTGCCTCCTCTGCGGCAGCCTCTGCAGGTGCGTCCTTGCGTGCAGCCTTACGTGCGCGCTTTGGCTTGTCCTCAGCTGTCTCAGCCTGCTCCTTTGCAGCCTTCTCGTCAGCCTTCTCTACCTTGCGCTCCTCAAGACCCTCGTTGATAGCCTCGCAGCAAGCAGTCAGGATAACGTCGATGCTGTCCTTTGCGTCGTCATTGGCTGGGATCATGAAGTCTACGTCCTTAGGATTAGAGTTTGTATCCACGATAGCGAATACAGGAATACCAAGACGCTTAGCTTCCTTAACGGCGATGGCCTCTTTCATAACATCAACAACGAAGAGTGCAGATGGCAGACGGGTCAGGTCGGCGATAGAACCGAGGTTCTTCTCCAGCTTGGCGCGCTGACGTGTGATCTGCAGAATCTCACGCTTAGAGAGGTTAGAGTATGTTCCGTCGTTCATCAGCTTATCGATGTTAGCCATCTTCTTCACAGCCTTGCGGATTGTTGGGAAGTTGGTGAGCATACCGCCTGGCCAGCGCTCGATAACGTATGGCATGTTTACAGAAGCTGCCTTGTCGGCAACAATGTCCTTAGCCTGTTTTTTAGTAGCAACGAACAGAATCTTCTTACCTGACTTTGCGATCTGCTTAAGAGCCTCTGCAGCCTCGTCAATCTTGGCTGCGGTCTTATACAGGTCGATGATATGAATACCG
>CAVBFA010000035.1:0-23526 GCA_963594595.1 Oscillibacter sp.
CCTGCGCATAAGCATCTCAACCAATTCGGTAGAGAGACATTCTATCTGAAATTGAATATCTTCACTCATAATTAAATTTTCTTTAAGTAACTTATTGCTTTTTCTGTACCAAAGAAATATTGAATTGCAGGTTTCAACATCCCAACCGTCCTCCATCCTTTTGGCATAACAACATAATATCCTCTACAGCATCCTCTATAGGAAGTGTATGCTCTGCAGCATAACAACCAATAAGAAAATCTATACCTCTAAACCTACGCAGGTAAGCGTACGACTGTGCCAATGTCAAACTAAAACGATTTGGCAAAAGCACCGACACAGCAGTTCACATATTCTATCATATTGTGTGTCAAATCCATAAATTTCAAACGTTTTAGTTATTATCCAAATAAGTTTCTCACCGCAAATCTACAACAATAGATTCAAACAGCAAAATCTTTTCAGAAAATAATAACCCAAGTTCCAGATTTAGATCTCAGGCAGTCATAGCGTAGACTCTGAATGTCACAAGTATTTTATCCCCCAAAACACAGAATTGCCACCGGGAAAGAGGATAAACAGAGTAAATAAGACATTTTGAACAATTTTACACCATACAAAAAGAGCCATCATAAGAAAGAATGAAGTAACTTTGCAACGTATTTGTAATATAAAATTCAACAACATGATGAAAAGAATTAGGATAACACTTTGCGGACTGCTTCTCGCCGCTACATCCACAAACGCTCTGGCGCAGAAGTTTGAACTGCTGGAATATGGAAAGATGGACAACTGGGTGGTAAGAAACATCAAGGAGTCTGCGGTCATCGGCGGAAATAAAAAGACGATATACGCCATCGGCCCAAACATGACAATCAACAACAATAACCCATACAAAAACCTTGGCGGTTCGCCTTGGGGAACATCCAACGTGATGGCAAAGGTGATGGGCATCACAAAGACCAACAACTCGGTATACCGCGACGTGCATCCAGGCCACGGCTACTGCGCCAAGATGATGACCCACATAGAGACCTGCAAGGCTCTCGGAATGATAAACATAAAGGTGCTGGCTGCCGGTTCGATATATCTCGGCGACATGAAGGAACCTATCACCGGAACAAAAGACGGTCCGAAGAACATGAACTGGGGAATCCGCTTCAACAAGCGCCCCAAGGCTCTGAGATACGACTACAAGGTTTCTGTGCCGGGAACTAAACACAGAATAAAGGAAACCGGATTCAGCAGTCCATCCACAGTGGCCGGACAGGACTACTGCATCACGGTGCTCTATCTGCAGAAGAGATACGAAGACAAGAAAGGCAATATCACGGCAAAGCGCGTGGGCACACTGGTGGTGAAATACGGAAAGTCTACGGGATGGGTGAACGGAGCGACATACAATATCATGTATGGAGATATCAGACACAACCCTCACTACAACGCTGCCACTATGGGACTGCGCTCCTGCGACTACGCTCGCAACAGCAAGGGAAAGAGCGTGATAGTGAGAGAAACGGGATGGGCCGACGCCGACGAGACGCCTACACACCTCGTGTTGCAGTTCTCGTCAAGCCACGGCGGCGCATACATCGGAACACCGGGCAACACCTTCTGGGTGGACAATGTGGGACTGGTATACTAAGCCATACGAACTGACAACAACAGAATGAAGACAATAACCAATATATACAAGTGGTGTGCACATCCGCACCACTTGTTTTTTATCACCATAGCAGCCCTTCTGCTGCCAAACATCGCCCTTTGCGTGACGGAGCACCTCGGAGTGGCGGCTTCACTCACCAATGTATTATTGCCTGCCGGCATATACTGGCTGGCGATGACGCTCAGCCGCAAACCGGGGAAGCCCATCTGGGGCCTGTTCCTGTTTATATTCTTTGCGGCATTCCAGATAGTATTGCTATATCTCTTCGGCAAGGGTATAATCGCCGTAGACATGTTTCTGAATCTCGTCACCACCAATCCGAGCGAAGCAATGGAACTGCTCGACAACCTCGTGCCTGGCGTAGCATTCGTATTCATAGTATACCTGCCTATACTGATTCTCGGAGTGGTGTCGATAAGGGGGAAAGCGACTACCACGAAGGCATTCGTCCACAACCAGAGGACAATCGGCGGCGCACTGACTGCCGCCGGACTGCTGTCGCTCTCTGCTGCATATATCACCGACGATGACTACAGGGCGGAACTGGACCTCTACCCTGCCAACATCTTATACAACATCTATCTCGCCGGCGAACGTACATACCAGACCAACCACTATGCCGAGACATCCAGGGGATTCTCATTCAAGGCAAAAAAGGAGACGGCATACGACGGCAGGGAGATATACGTGATGGTGATTGGCGAAACGGCACGTGCCTGCGAATTCTCCATCTACGGATACAACAGACCTACCACTCCGCTGATGCAGAGGGAAAGGGGTCTGGTGGCGTTCAGCAACGTGATGTCGCAGTCTAACACCACCCACAAAAGCGTGCCGATGCTCCTCTCGGCGGCTTCTGCCACCGACTACGACCGCATATACAGAGAGAAGGGAATAATAGAGGCATTCAAAGAAGCCGGCTTCCACACCACCTTCATCTCAAACCAACTGCCTAACCACTCGTTCATCGACTTCTTCGGAGAAGAGGCTGACGACTGGACTTTCATAAAGGAGCACAGCAAGGAGGGAGCCAACACTCCTGACGAGGATATGCTGACTATATTAAATAAGGTATTGGCAAAGCACAGGAAACGGGAACTGATAGTGCTACACTGCTACGGTTCGCACTTCAACTACCGCGAGCGCTATCCTCGGAGCGAAGCCTTCTTCCGTCCCGACGACGCTTCTGAAGCCAAGGCATCGAACAGGCAGCAGCTCGTAAACGCATACGACAACAGCATCCGTCAGACCGACAGACTGCTACACGACATCATTGCGACACTGCGCAAGACTGGGGCTGTAGCTGCCATGCTATACACCTCCGACCACGGCGAGAACATCTTCGACGACGACCGTAAACTGTTCCTTCACGCCTCACCCACTCCATCATACTACGAGCTGCACGTGCCGCTCATAGCATGGGTGTCGGAGAGCTACGACAGGTTATACCCGGGCATTCACGCCACGCTCGTCACCAACCGCCACAAACCGGTGGCAAGCAGTGCGTCGTTCTTCCACTCTATGCTCGGACTGGCAGGAATCAGCACACCATACCGTGCCGACTCCCTGAATATCAGTTCCGGCAAACTGCACTCGGCTCCCCGCCGCTATCTCAACGACCACAACAAGGCAATGCCGCTCGACAAGACAGGACTGAGCGAGAAGGACCTGGAGATGATCAGGAATGTCGGGAAAAAGCATTGACCGCAATCGGGAAAAAGCATTAGCCACACA
This sequence comes from Oscillibacter sp., assembly GCA_963594595.1. Taxonomy (GTDB): domain Bacteria; phylum Bacteroidota; class Bacteroidia; order Bacteroidales; family Bacteroidaceae; genus Prevotella. The sequence continues at coordinate 3,380 of CAVBFA010000035.1, forward strand.
CTCCCCTAAGGGCAAGAAATAAAGGCACCGCCAATAAGGAAACGCACAAGCCCTGACATCCATTTTTAGATAAAAAAAGCGAAAGCCGGAGCCACAAAGAGGGTATAAATGGATAAAAAGCCTAAAGATTTGTCATTTTGTCAAATATTTAGGTTTTTTATTTTGTACGAACAAAGTAAATGCGTATATTTGCCACCCGAAAAGGCTATTTCTAATATCATTTTAATACTTTTACTATGAACAGCGAAGAACTAATACTCAATGCCAACGAAGTAGTGGAATTTCTACAGAAACCGGCAAGTGAATTCACAAAAGCAGACATCATCAGCTTCATCCGCAACAACGAAATCCGGATGGTCAACTTCATGTATCCAGGAGGCGACGGCAAGCTTAAGACTCTGAATTTCGTAATCAACAGTCTGAGCTATCTCGACACTATCCTCACTTGTGGTGAGCGCGTTGACGGCTCAAGCCTGTTCCCATTCATCAGCGCAAGCAGCAGCGACCTCTATGTAGTGCCTCGCTACCGCACAGCTTTCGTTGACCCATTCGCCGAGGTGCCTACACTCTGCATGCTCGCTTCCTTCTTCGACAAGGACGGACAGCCACTCGAGAGCGCACCTGAACACACTCTGGCAAAGGCTGCCAATGCTTTCCGCGAGGTTACAGGCATGGACTTCCAGTCTATGGGCGAGTTGGAATACTACGTTATCACTCCAGACGACGGCACATTCCCAGCTGTTGACCAGAAGGGCTACCACGAGTCTGCTCCATACGCTAAGACAACAGACTTCCGCACAAAATGTATGTACTACATTTCAAGAACCGGCGGACAGATCAAATATGGCCACTCTGAGGTAGGTAACTTCAGAATGGACGGCAACGTTTATGAGCAGGGCGAGATCGAGTTCCTGCCTATCGACTGCCAGGAGAGCGCTGACCAGCTCATGATCGCCAAGTGGGTGATCAGAAACGTGGCTGACCGCATGGGTCTCAACGTGACATTCGCTCCTAAGATCACTACAGGAAAGGCTGGTTCTGGTCTCCATATCCACATGAGAATCATGAAGGACGGCAAGAACATGATGATCCACGACGGCAAGCTCAGCGACGAGGCTCGCACAATGATCGCCGGTATGATGGACCTCGCTCCTGCCATCACCGCATTCGGAAACAAGAACCCTACTTCTTACTTCCGTCTCGTTCCTCATCAGGAGGCTCCTACAAACGTATGCTGGGGCGACTGCAACAGATCAGTGCTCGTACGTGTACCTCTGGGATGGACATCAAAATGCGACATGTGCCACGGTGCCAACCCACTCGACACAGCTGCTGGCTACGACACATCTCTGAAGCAGACTGTAGAGATGCGCTCACCAGACGGTTCTGCCGACATCTATCAGCTCATCGCAGGTCTCTGCGTGGCTTGCCGTCACGGATTCGAGATGAAGGACGCTCTCGAAATCGCTGAGAAGACATACGTTAACTACAACATCCACGATGCTGAGAACGCAGAGCGCGTTGCAGCACTCGCACAGTTGCCAGACAGCTGCGAGGCTTCTGCCGACTGCCTCGAGAAGTTCCGCAAGGTATTCGAGGAGCACGGAGTATTCTCTCCAATGATGATCGATGGTATCCAGAAGCAGTTGAGAGCTTTCGGCGACAAGACTCTGCGTGAGGACATCAAGAACAACGAGGCTGAAATCCTGAAGCTCGTTGAGGGATACTTCCACTGCGGATAATATTCTGGAAATAAACGAAACAAGACGAAAGGCTATCTTTGGAAAATGAGTAGCCTTGAGTCTACAACCTATCTCGGACATGCCCTGCAACAGGCACATGTCCGAGTTTTTTGCTTATATCAGCAACAGGCCGAAAAAGTAGCAAGGCATTGCTCCCCCACCATCCACAAACACATATGTTTCGTCATTATGTTTTTTTTAATTAAAAAAATATTGCGCATACCAATATAATGCTTAACTTTGCAAAGTCGATATTACAAACAAACAATTAAAACTAATCAAATTTAATAACCAAAAAATGACAAGCTTATCAATGCTAATCGTTGCGGTATTCGTGATCGGCTATTTCTTCATAGCCATCGAGAGCGTAACGAAGGTAAACAAGGCAGCAATCGCATTGCTCATGTTCGTGGGTTGCTGGACAATCTTCATGTGCGACCCATCGCAGTATCTCTCTGCCGCCATTGGCGACAAAATCCCGTCTGTAGTCAACGAAGCCATTGAACACCACCTTGGCAGCACCGCCACTACATTGTTCTTCCTCATGGGAGCGATGACAATCGTGGAACTTGTAGACCAGAACGGAGGATTCAATTTCGTCAGGGATACACTGAAGACCAAGAGCAAGAAAGCCCTGCTGTGGCGTATCGCCTTCATGACATTCATCCTCTCGGCAATACTCGACAACCTCACCACATCCATCGTGATGATCATGATTCTCAGAAAACTCGTCAGCGACCATAAAGACCGCATCATATATGCAGCCCTCGTGGTAATCGCCGCAAATTCCGGCGGTGCGTTCTCTCCTATCGGCGACGTAACCACCATCATGCTCTGGAACAAGGGAGTGATAACAGCCCTCGGAGTGATAAAGGAAATAATATTGCCATCTATTGTATCAATGGTGATACCGGCATACATACTGAGCTTCTCACTGAAAGGCGAACTGGCATTGCCACAGGAGCAGGGTGCGGAAATGGCATCAAGCGACTTTACCGACGTTCAGCGCAAGATTGTGTTCTTCCTCGGTGTGGGCGGACTAATCTTCGTGCCTATCTTCAAGTCTATCACCCATCTGCCTCCGTTCGTAGGCATACTGCTCGTTCTCGGACTGCTTTGGACCGTCACAGAAGTGTTCTATAGCAATCTGCCGAAGAGCGCCAAGAAGAGCACCATGCAGAAGCGCGTGAGCAATATGCTTTCACGCATCGACATGTCAACAATTCTCTTCTTCCTCGGAATTCTGATGGCTGTGGCTTGTCTTGAAACAATCGGTGTGCTGACACAGCTCGGCAACGGCCTCAACGTAGTGTTCGAAGGCAACCACTATCTCGTGACAGGTATCATCGGAGTGCTCTCAAGCATCGTAGACAACGTGCCTCTCGTGGCTGGCTGCATGGGTATGTATCCTGTAGACCCAAGCATCGGTGGCGACATGTCTGTAGACGGTATCTTCTGGCAGCTGCTTGCCTACTGTGCCGGCGTTGGCGGTTCTATGCTCATCATCGGTTCTGCTGCCGGTGTGGTTGTAATGGGTCTCGAGAAGATAACATTCGGCTGGTATATGAAGAAGGTGTCATGGATTGCCTTCGTAGGATATCTCGCCGGTATCATTGTATACTGGGTGGAGAAAAGCGTTATCGGTCTGTAAACCGCTTCTTCTAAAAAACTCAAAATCCAAGCAAGCCCTGATGGGCAATTCGGGATAAAGTTCTAATGAGCAATTAGGATTATAACAACAAAGGGCTGACACCTCTCATAAATGAAGTGTCAGCCCTTTTTCCATGTCTTCCGACAAGTTTTTTTGCATACTGCATTATATGCTTAATGGGTTAAATGGACAGCACCAGGGGCAAAAATTGGGCAACACCAGTGCTCAAATGGGCAGCATCAGTGCCCAATTTTCCGCCCACAACTATCCTTTTCCGTTTTTGTTGTTTTACCGTTGGCAAAACAATTACAGCCCATAGAGGCTGACACCTCCCGTTTACAATAACGGCGAGAGAAGACGCACTACAGATTCCCACAGGCGCTGGGCGAACGGACGCTTCCTGCTTATCATACGCTCGGTGACGAAGTTGCACTCCTTGATGTCGTCCATGAAAATCTGTTTGAAACGCAAAGTGGTTTCGCGGTCGTAGATGAAGGCGTTCGCCTCGAAATTGTTCTCAAAGCTACGGAAGTCCACGTTCGTAGAACCGCAGGTACACACTATATCATCGCAAACGAGAAGCTTGGAATGAAGGAATCCCGGACGATAGAGGTATACCTTTACGCCAGCCTGGATGGTCTCGAAGACATACGACCGGCTCGCCCACTCCACAAACTTGGCATCGCCATGGCGGGGAATCATTATCCTCACATCTACGCCAGCCAGAGCTGCGATGCGCATTGCCGACATCACCGTCTCGGTGGGCAGGAAATACGGAGTTTCGATATACACATAGCGGCGCGCCTCAAGCAGTATGCGCACATAGCCCTGCATGATGTCGGGCCACTTCTCCACCGGGCTGCTCGTGACTATCTGTATCACGATGTCGTTCTTCACGTTTCCTGATAGTTCGGGATAATAGCGGCGGTCGGTGATGAGAGTGCCTGATACGAAATACCAGTCGATGAGAAACGCCCTCTGTATGGCATACACCGCTCCTCCCACAATCTTGAGATGGGTATCACGCCAGCTATGTCCGCCTGTGCCCATTACATAACGTTTGGCAACGTTCATACCGCCGATGAATCCCACCTTGCCATCGATAACGCAGAGCTTGCGGTGGTTGCGGTAGTTCACCTTGCTCGTGAAGGCAGGGAAGCGCACGGGCATGAACGGCATCACCTTGACACCGGCATCACGCATACGCTTAAAGAAGGAGTCGTGAACGTTCCAGCATCCCACATCGTCGTATATCACTCTCACTTCCACTCCTTCCCGCGCCTTGTCTATGAGCATGTCTGCGAGAAGTTGTCCGAGCGAGTCGTGGTCGAAGATATATGTGTCGAGGTGTATGCTGCTCTTTGCCGCCCCAATCTCACGGAACAAGGAACTGAAGAAGTCGTATCCCGTGGTATAGATGTCCACGGCATTGTCTTTGAAAGGCATCGCCCAGTTCTGCGAGGCGAAGAGTTTCACCAGCGTCTCGCTACCCTCCGGCACCTTGAGATCAGTCTGCACGGCAAATTCCAGCATCGAGCGTTTGGTGAGCAAGTCGAGACTGTGTTGGCTTATGAGTTTCTCTTTTCTTGTGTCCTGTCCAAAGAAGAAATACAGCACAATGCCCACCACTGGCATGAAGGCAAGCACCATTACCCATGCCATGGTCTTCACGGGCAGTCTGTTGTCCATGAGCACATTGATGATTGTCGCAACGACGACAATGACGTAGACACTTATAAAAATCCAATACAGATACTCCATAAGCATTGATGTATACCGCCGGCATGTGCATCTCTTTCTTTATCGGATGCATCATGCGGCGCATTGGGCACAATGACGTGCCACCTTATATTATTATCTCGCTGCCAAGTTCCTTGGCTATGGCATTGCGGAGCTTCTGGGTCTCCTGATACTCCTTTATGAGCGAGATTAGTTTTTCCTGGTTTCCTGTGTTGAGCGATATCTCCTTCTTGAGATGCGCAAGTTTCTCTGACACCACGTCCATTCTGAAATCGAGCACGAGATGCACTATCTGGTCTCTCAGCACATCATCGCCAGTGCGCAGCTTGGCTCCTTTGCGCAGCTGGAATCTGTCGAACGACATCTCTGTGGCGAGTTTGCTAATCTCCATATCGGGATGCTTCATCAGATAGTCTTCTGCCTTGAAGTCGGGGTCGGCGCTATGGTCCACCACCTCCTGCAACACCTTATTATATAGCGGCACAGAGAATGAGAGGTTGTCGGTGCCGAGGTCGTAGCTGACATACTGCGCCACGTTGAGTGCCACAGTATGTCCGTCGGCAGTTTCCACATTGTCGTAGATTATCTGCTCTCCGTGTCTCACCACAGCCTGCATGAGCATATACTCCACCTTCTTAGCCTGCTGCATCGGCGGTTCCGGTCCCACCTGAGTCTGCTGCGCCGGCTGCTCTGCTGCGGGAGTGTTTTGCTGCTCTCGCTGCTGCTCCTTCAGTTCCGCCTCCTTGCCGCTGCGGATGAATTTGTTCATCGTGGTGATGAGCGTAGCTTCGTTTATGCCGATGCGGTGGGCAGCGTCCTGCAGATATGTTGCTCTCACTATCTGGTCTTGTATCACCGATATGCTCTTCACGATACTGCTTATCGCCTCTGAGCGCTTCATAGGGTCGGTGACACCCTTCAGGAGATATGCTATCTTGAATTCTATCACGTCCTGCTGATGGTCGGCCACATATTTGCGGAAATCCTCCGCCGTATGCTTTCGTGCGAAGCTGTCGGGGTCGTCGCCTCCCGGCAGCAGCAGCACCTTCACTTTCATCGCTTCGGCGAGGAGCATGTCGATGCCTCGCATGGCGGCATGGATTCCTGCGGCGTCACCGTCGTAGAGCAACACGATATTGTCGGTGAAACGGTGAAGGAGCCGTATCTGATACACACTGAGTGCCGTACCGGAGTTTGCCACCACATTCTCTATACCACACTGATGCATGGAAATCACGTCGGTGTATCCCTCCACCATATACACACAGTTCTCTTTGGCTATCGCCTTCTTTGCCTGGAAGATGCCATACAGTTCGCGTTCCTTGTGGTATATCTCCGAGTCGGAAGAGTTGATGTATTTCTGCTGCACTCCCTTTGTACGGGAATCGAGAAGTCGTCCGCCGAAGGCTCTCACGTTGCCGTTGACTCCAATCCACGGAAACATCACCCTACCCGAATATTTGTCTACGAGTTCTCCGTTGTCACGCTTGAAGCATAGTCCGGTGGCTATGAGATATTTCTCGTTGAATCCCTTGCGCAGGGCTTCCTGTGCGAGGGCATTACGCGACGGAAGGGCGAAACCGAGATGGAATTTCTCTATTATGTCATCGCGGAAACCGCGGCTGCGGAAATACTGCATGCCTACCGCTCTGCCGTCAACATCGTTGAGGAGGATGTTGTTGAAATATTCCATCGCCCATTTGTTGACGATGAACATGCTCTCACGGTCGTTCTGCTCCCGCTTCTCCTCTTCGCTCATCTCGCGCTCATGCACTTCGATGTTGTATTTGTTGGCGAGCCATTTCAGCGCTTCCACATACGTCATCTGCTCATGCTCCATGAGGAAGCTGACGGGATTTGCCGACTTTCCGCATGAGAAGCAGTGGCAGATTCCGCGTGCCGGCGAGACATAGAACGACGGTGTCTTCTCGTCGTGGAACGGGCACAGTCCTTTGTAGTTGGCGCCCACTTTCTTGAGCGTCACGAACTCAGAGACGACATCCACGATGTTTGCCGCGTCCTTGATTCTTTCTATCGTAGCGTGGTCAATCATCTGCCTCCTTGTCTGCCTCCCTGAATATAGAGAAGTTCACACTTCCGTATTCTCTATGCTCCACGAAATTCGGATGCTGGCTGAAGTCGTTCTTCTTTCCATGTTCAAACACGAACACGCCTCCCGGCTTGAGCATTCCTGCCTTGAACACGAGTTCCGGCAGTGTGGGCAGTTCCGGCAGGGCGTATGGCGGGTCGGCGAAGATGAAGTCGAACTGCTGCTTGCATCCCTTGATGAAGCGGAACACATCGCCACGTATCGTCACGCAGTTGCCAGCTCCGAGCTTTGCCACGCACTGTTTGATGAAGGCATGGTGGTCGCGGTCGGCTTCCACGCTGATTACCTGCTGACAACCTCTCGACACGAGTTCGAGCGATATGCTTCCCGTGCCGGAGAAGAGGTCGAGAGCTGTGGTGCCTTCGAAATCTATATATCCGTTGAGAACGTTGAAGATGTTCTCCTTTGCAAAATCTGTTGTGGGACGGGCTTTGAAGGTGCGGGGCACATCAAATCTCCTTCCCTTGTATAATCCTGTTATTATGCGCATTATATTATTGTTGTTGATGAGTGGACTTGCTGCCAAGCCCTGCTCATGTTCATTTCAGCAGTGCCGTCACCATATCGAAAGGCACACCTTCCTGCATGGTCAGCGGATGGCGGTTGAAATCCGACGATGCCTTGATTTTGTATATGTTGGCTACAAAGCGATGGAGTTCTTCTATCAGAGCGTCACGCTCCTTGAAGTCGCCACACAAATATATGTCGTCCTTCTTCTCATTCATCGCCAGCTGATTCCATACCGAAAGGATGAAATATGCGGCATCGTTGGCATGCGCCACTTCGAACGTGTTGGAGAAGCGGAACCTGTTTTTGCGGAAGCTGCAGAGCTCCATCTTCCCGTCGTGGAAATAGCAATAGAGTTTCTCGTTGTTGCCTGCCATGCTGCGCCGCTGCAGATACTGCCATGTTGCTCCGCATACCGGATGCACCTTTATGTCGGAGAAGTTGTCGGTGAGCACGAGTCTCAGGTCCTTGTTCAGCGAATACAGTGCCACGGCGTTCACCTGCGGCAGTATGGTGGCGAGCACGGCGTTGTTCTCCTGTCCCATCACGGTGTAGTTGTATAGCAGCTCCTTGCTGTGCTCGTCGTATTCGTCGATAGGCACCATCACCACCGGCGAGTCGAGAAGCACCTGCACTTTTCTCCATTTCGCCAGTCGGAGCGTATCGTCGCGCAACGCCTCTCTGAGGTTTGCCGCCATGGAGATGCCACCGTTTATGGCGTAGGGCACGAACGAGAATCCTGCGCCATCGCCATTCCTGTATGCGAAGGCGAGTGATCCCTGTCCCACTCTTATCATTAGTCGCTGTTCCTGCTGTGATATGTTATTCCCAGTTTCCTGCATTGTCATTAGGTGTTGTGATGTCTCCAAATTTCATTCCCGGATATTCTCCCCTTTCGTTTGCCTCTTCGGTGATTTCGCGGATGCTGTTCTCGTCGAGTCCTTGCAGATAGGCATTGTATGTCGCACCGCATTCCATCACTGGCACTGCGGCTCCCGACTTGCCTGTATGCACCGAGGCTGCGAGTTCAAACTCCTCTCCTTCCGAATACGGCACATAGCGCAGCGAATCGGCAAGCAGTCCGCTCCCGATGAGCTGTCTGAAAGTTCCGGCGTATATGCCGAAGCGCTGTCTGTAGGCTTTTTCCGCCTTGCGGATTTCCGTCAGTCGCTGTATGACTTCCGCCTCTCGCTGCTTACGCTGGTCGGCGAAGTGCGTAGGACGCCGAACGCTCGCCCAACAGAGAGCGAGGAGCACCACCACGATGGCGGCAAGTATATGGTTGAGTCTTATTTTCATTCTTCTTGCCTTGCTATAAAGAAATCTTTAGCGTAACTTTGCACTCGTCGATAGAATATCGTAATATGCAAAATTACGGTAAATAATTTGTAATATCAAGAGTTTAGCTAAAAATAACCATGATTGAGGATGAATTAGGCAGAGCCATCACTGAAACCTTCGGCTTCTGCCCCACTGACGAACAGCAGGAAGCGATACGCACGTTCTGCAGGTTCATGACTTGCCGCGACGACCGTCCGGCGATGGTGATGTGTGGTTCGGCAGGTACCGGAAAAACATCGCTCTCGGCGGCTATGGTCAAGACTTTGGCTCGCTTGCGCCAGAGGGTGGTGCTGCTTGCTCCCACGGGAAGGGCTGCCAAAGTGCTGTCCATGAATGCGGGAATGCCGGCATTCACTATCCACCGCAGAATATACCGGCAGAAGACTTTCACCGGCGACATGACGGGATTCAGCCTCAACATAAACAAGCAGCGCGACACGCTGTTTGTCGTTGACGAGGCGTCTATGGTGTCGAACGACGGATTCGCTTCCGGCGGCGGTGCTCCGGGATTCGGCAGCGGATGTCTGCTCGACGACCTCATGGAGTTCGTGTTCTCCGGCGACAACTGCCGGCTGATGCTCGTCGGCGACAGGGCACAGCTGCCTCCTGTCGGCGAAGAGGAGTCGCCAGCTCTCATGGCTGACGGTCTCGCCGCCAACTATTTCCTGACGATGCACAGTGTGGAACTGAACGAGGTGTTGCGACAGGCTCACGACTCCGGCATCTTATACAACGCCAACGTGATACGCCAGATGATAACCCACGACGAGGCTACACAGTTGCCCAAAATAAAGTTCAAGGCTTTTGCCGACATCCAGATGGTGCCTGGCGACGAACTGATAGAGCAGCTTGCCGGCAGCTACTCTGAGGTGGGACTCGACGAGACAATGGTGGTGACACGCAGCAACAAGAGGGCTAACGTATACAACAACGGCATCCGGGGCATGGTGCTCGGCAGGGAGGACGAACTGACTCCTGGCGACATGCTGATGATTGTGAGAAACAACTATTTCTGGGTGGAACAGGAGGAGAAAAAGGCTCGTGAGGCTATAAAATCATCGGCACCAGTTCCCACGCCGTCTACTGCCGACATGGAGAAGACGCCTTTCTCATTCATCGCCAACGGCGACAGGGCGAAGGTGCGCCGCGTACGCAACATCAGGGAATTGTATGGTTTCCGCTTCGCCGACCTCGCCCTTGAATTCCCCGACTACGACAACTACGAGCTGCAGGCCACCGTCATCATTGACTCGCTGCAGTCTGAATCGCCTTCGCTGACCCGCGAACAGAGCGAACAGCTCTTCAATGGCGTCCTTGCCGACTATGCCGACCTAAGGCTGAAGAGCGAACGCATGGGGCACGTGAGGTCTGACAAATACTACAACGCATTGCAGGTGAAATTCGCCTATGCCGTGACCTGCCACAAGGCACAGGGCGGACAGTGGGCACACGTGTATGTGGACCAAGGATACATGACCGACGACATGCTCACGCCCGACTATATCCACTGGCTATACACAGCCTTCACACGAGCAACGGAAAAACTGTATCTCGTGAACTGGCCTAAGACGCAGACAGAATAGTGAACATAGCAACAGTTTTCACAAAATAGTGATACCACCTCAGTACAAAGGGGATATGCAAGACCCTATACAGTCTGCATATCCCCTTTAATATTGTTATATAATATAATTCAGGCTCTCTTACTCAGCGGCACGGAAGTTCACCAAATCCTCTGCGATGAAGCTCTTGACATAGCAACTGTGGCCGATTACCTCCTCCTCAGCATAGCGCACATAAACCTGTGCACTCTTGGCGAAGAGTTCCGGTGAGGCAGTAGCGTCACCGATGATGAGCAGCGACATGAGGATGTCGGCAGTCATATCGTAGAGACGACGTGCGAGGAAGTCGAGCACCTCCTGATTCTCTGCCTGCTTCACATATTCGAGCGACTGCTCGTAGAGCTCTATCATCTTTGCCACACGCACATGCAGCGGCTTCATATCCTCAGACACCTCTCTCTCGAGCATCTCCTTCATGATGTTGAGATATGTGCTGTTGGTGATGTAGCGCAAAGCTGCTACAACCTGCAGCTGTGTCGTTCCCTCATAGATAGAGAAGATACGTGCGTCGCGGTATAAGCGCTGGCACTTGTATTCCATGATGAATCCCGAACCGCCATGCACCTGGATGCAGTCGTATGCATTCTGGTTGGCATACTCAGAGTTCATACCCTTTGCCACTGGAGTGAAGGCATCAGCAAGACGGGCATACTTCTTCTGCTCCTGACGCTCCTCCGGAGTGAGCTTGCGCTCACGGGAGATATCCTCAAGAGCCTTGTAGATGTCAACGTAGCGAGCTGTCTGATACAGGATGCTGCGACCGGCGTCGAGCTTTGCCTTGATGCGGGCGATCATGTCGTATACGGCAGGGAACTTCACGATAGCCTCGCCAAACTGCTTGCGGTCCTTGGCATAGGCAAGAGCCTCGTCGTAGGCAGCCTGGCTAACACCCACAGACTGTGCGGCGATACCAAGACGTGCACCGTTCATGAGCGCCATCACATATTTGATGAGTCCCATACGGGTGCTTCCGCAGAGTTCAGCCTTGGCATTCTTGTATACCAGCTCACAGGTAGGTGAACCGTGGATACCGAGCTTGTTCTCGATGTGGCGCACGGTAACGCCGCCCTGGTTCTTGTCGTAGATAAACATTGAGAGTCCACGTCCGTCGTGTGTGCCTGCCTCCGAACGTGCCAGCACGAGATGGATGTCAGAGTCGCCGTTGGTGATGAAACGCTTCACACCGTTGAGCAGCCAGCATCCCTCCTCCTCGCTGTATGTAGCCTTGAGCATTACGCGCTGCAAGTCAGAACCTGCATCAGGCTCAGTGAGGTCCATACTCATGGTCTCTCCGGCACATACACGTGGGATATACTTCTGGCGCTGCTCCTCAGAACCGAACTCATAGAGAGTCTCGATACAGTCCTGCAAGCTCCAGATGTTCTGGAATCCGGCGTCTGCCGTAGCCACGATTTCCGAAGCCATGGAATAAGGAGTGATAGGCATGTTCAGACCGCCGTAGCGGCGAGGCATTGAGATACCCCAGAGTCCGGCCTGGCGTGTAGCCTCGATGTTCTCGTATGTCTTCGAAGCATAGTGCATGCGTCCCTCCACGAGGTGTGGACCTTCGAGGTCAACCGCCTCACTGTTGGGTTCGAGGATATTGGCGGCGATGTCGCCGGTGATGTCGAGCACACGCTTGTAGTTCTCGATGGCATCGTCGAAGTCTACAGGTGCATCCTCATACTTGTCTTTGTCGGCGAAGTTGCGTTCCTTGAGCTCAACGACGCGCTTCATTTCCGGGTGATTAAGATAGAAATCAAATTCCGGATGGTCGCTATAATAATTAGCCATGATGTTCTTTACTTTGAGTTCTGCTTATAATACTTTATGAGTTTTGGAACGACCTCCTCCACAGTGCCGTTGATTACATAGTCGGCAATCTTGTTGATAGGAGCCTCAGGGTCGTTGTTCACGGAGATGATGATACCAGAGTCCTGCATACCTGCGATATGCTGGATCTGACCAGAGATACCACATGCGATATACACCTTTGGATGCACTGTCACACCGGTCTGGCCGATCTGGCGGTCGTGGTCTACCCATCCTGCGTCAACAGCCGCACGGCTGGCACCCACCTCTCCGTGGAGTTCCTTGGCGAGCTGGAAGAGCATGTCGAAGCCTTCCTTGCTGCCCACACCGTAGCCACCGGCAACGACGATCGGCGCACCCTTCAGGTTGTGCTTGGCAGCCTCAACGTGGCGGTCGATGACCTTCACCACATAGTCAGCCTCCGGCACATACTTTGCCACGTCCATATATACCACTTCATGCTTTGCCTCACCCTCGTATACGGCTTTCTGCATCACGCCGCTACGCACGGTAGCCATCTGTGGACGATGCTCCGGATTGACGATGGTGGCAACGATGTTTCCGCCGAATGCCGGACGGATCTGATAGAGCAGGTTGTCATAATGTGTGCCGCTCTTCTTGTCGTCGAAATCACCGATTTCGAGCTGTGTACAGTCGGCTGTCAGTCCGCTTGTCAGTGATGACGACACTCTCGGACCGAGGTCACGGCCAATCACTGTGGCTCCCATGAGGCATATCTGTGGTTTCTCCTCCTTGAAGAGGTTCACCAGGATATCCGTATGTGGTGCTGATGTGTATGGGAAGAGGCCCTCTGCATCAAAGGCGAAGAGCTTGTCAACGCCATAAGGCAGTATCTGGTCTTCCACCTTGCCCTTGATGCCAGTACCGGCAACGATGGCATGAAGCTCCACGCCAAGCTGGTTGGCGAGCTTGCGACCTTTGGTAAGCAATTCCTGAGACACCTCGGCAACCGTGGTGTTCTCTATCTCGCAATATACAAATACGTTGTTCATCTCTTATCCGATAATCTTTTCGTCCAACAATTCTTTTATCATTCCCTCGATATCAGTGTCGGAAGCGGTGAGCGTCTTGCTCTCCTTGGCCTGGAACACGATGTTCTTCACAGCCTTCACCTTGGTTGGCGAACCGGCGAGTCCACACTGCTCAGGGTCGCCGTCAACATCGGCTACAGACCACTGGTTGAGCGTCAGATACGGGCGCTCGGCATAAAGCTCGGCGTATGGCATGTCGGCAGTGCGCTCCAATGGCACGTTGGCACGCTTGTATTTCATCACGAGCTTGGCGTTGCAAGGACGGCAGGGAGCGGCGCTGCCGTTCACCGTGATAACGATAGGCATAGGAGCCTCTACGGTCTCCACTCCTCCGTCGATATGGCGACGGATGGTGAGCACGCCATTCTCACACTTCTCTATCTCCTCGGCATAAGTCACCTGAGAGAGTCCCAGCTTCTGTGCCACCTGTGGTCCCACCTGTGCGGTGTCGCCGTCGATAGCCTGACGACCGCCAATCACCACGTCGGCACCGCCGATCTTCTTGATTGCCGTGGCAAGGGCGTATGAGGTGGCGAGCGTGTCGGCACCGGCAAAGAGTCTGTCGGTCAGCAGCCATCCTGTGTCAGCTCCTCTATAGAGTCCCTGACGGATGATCTCGGCAGCACGTGGAGGGCCCATGGTGAGGATACCCACTGTGGAGCCTGGATTCTGGTCTTTCAAACGTAACGCCTGTTCGAGGGCGTTCAAATCTTCAGGATTGAAAATTGCTGGCAATGCGGCACGGTTCACGGTGCCTTCAGCCGTCATAGCGTCTTTGCCAACATTGCGTGTGTCTGGTACCTGCTTGGCAAGTACAATGATTTTTAAACCCATATTATTCTGTTATAATGTAAAGTTCATGTTATACAATAGGTGCAAAAATACGATTTTTTTGTTGTGCGGCAAAGAAAAGCACGAAAAAGCTAACAATACAGGTTATAAAAAGACCTATCTGTTACATTATAAAATGCTAATTCCCTATCATTGTGCTGTTTATGACCATGTCTTGCCAGCAATGCCACAACCGTTCCTTTTTACTCCCCAAAAACAACAAAGCCCAAACCTGTCATCCGGAACATCGCCTGATGACTGGTTTGGGTTTAATGTCTATATATCTTTCCGTCAGCCATCCACTCTCCTGTTACTTCTTGTCGTAAGCATGAAGAGGATAGTCGATGGTGAAATGCAGACCACGACACTCCTTGCGCTCTATTGCCTGACGGGTGATGAGGTAGCCCACGTTTATCATGTTTCTAAGTTCGCAGATGTCCTTGCTCGCCTTCACACGCTTGAAGAGCGACTCTGTCTCTTCGTAGAGCAGGTCGAGACGGTTCCATGCGCGTTTCAGTCTGAGGTCGCTTCTCACGATGCCCACATAGTTGCTCATTATCTGTCCCACTTCCTTCACGCTCTGCGTGATGAGCACTTTCTCCTCATTGGTCATGGTGCCCTGGTCGTCCCACTCCGGCACATGCACATTGAAGTCGTATTCGTCAATGTGTGCCACACTGTGCTTTGCTGCCGCATCGGCATATACCACAGCCTCGATGAGCGAGTTGCTTGCCAGACGGTTGCCTCCGTGGAGTCCCGTGCATGAGCATTCGCCGATGGCATAGAGGCGTTTGATGCTCGACTCGCCGTTGAGGTCCACCTTGATGCCGCCGCACATATAATGGGCTGCCGGCCTTACGGGGATATACTCCTTGGTGATATCGATGCCGATGCTCAGACATTTCTTGTATATATTCGGGAAATGATGCTTTGTCTCCTCCGGATCCTTGTGGGTCACGTCCAGACACACATGGTCGATGCCGTGTATCTTCATCTCCTTGTCGATGGCACGCGCCACGATGTCGCGGGGAGCGAGGCTCAATCGCTTGTCGTATTTCTCCATGAACGACTCGCCGTTAGGCAGTCGCAGGATGCCGCCGTAGCCTCTCATCGCCTCTGTGATGAGGTATGCGGGATGGGTCTCTCGCGGATTATACAGTGATGTGGGATGGAACTGCACGAACTCCATGTCCTGCACCGTTCCCTTTGCGCGGTATACCATTGCCTCTCCGTCGCCTGTGGCTATCACGGGGTTTGTGGTGGTCTGGTATACGGCTCCGCATCCACCGGTACACATCAGTGTGACCTTGCTCAGATACGTGTCCACCTTCTGTGTCTCCGGGTTCAGCACGTAAGCGCCATAACACTGAATGTTCGGTGTGCGGCGCGTCACCACTATTCCGAGATGGTGCTGCGTTATTATCTCTACTGCGAAATGATTCTCCTTGATGTCGATGTCAGGATTGCTGCGCACGGCCTCCATCAGTCCTCGCTGAATCTCGGCTCCCGTGTCGTCGGCATGGTGCAGGATGCGGAACTCTGAGTGTCCGCCCTCACGGTGGAGGTCGAAGCTGCCGTCATCCTTGCGGTCGAAGTGTACTCCCCACTTCACCAGTTCGTCAATCTGCTCCGGCGCATTCCTCACCACCTGTTCCACGGCTGCCACATCATTGATGTAGTCGCCGGCTATCATAGTGTCTTCGATATGCTTCTCGAAGTTGTCTATCTTGAGATTAGTCACCGATGCCACTCCTCCCTGGGCGAAGTATGTATTCGCCTCATCGAGCGTTGTTTTGCAGATCAGGCATATCTTGCCTTTGTGTTCTCTCGCTACCTTTAGCGCATAGCTCATTCCGGCGACGCCGGCGCCGATAATGAGGAAATCGTATTTATAAACCATAAAGACGTTTGTTTTAATCAATGCAAAAGTAATAAGATTTTCTTAAATTGGATAAATATCGGAGGCTTTTTGTAGGTTATTACATTCTTTAATAGTAATTGTTCCACTTTTTCGCCCAAAAATTCGTAATTTTGTAAGCGTTATGGAATTTGGAGTACCATAGCAGCGACTTTTTCCTGTCGCTTTTCCATTGGCACACCAACCTCAAACGCATCTGAACATATCAATAAATGAAAAAGAGAAAACTGTTTGTAAGTGGCATAATAAGTCTTGCGGCGCTGTTGCTGCTCCCGATGTATGCCACCGACGAGGTGGCTCATTGCGCATTTGTCCAAGAGTCCAGCCTCAGCGAAATATTCAATGACGATGACACGGTAATCGTAGACACCGCCGACGTGGACACCATGACGATCGACATCCAGCAGAACGACTCCACCGACGAGGCGTCTGACGACGGTGACGACATCTGTGACGACGACGAGAACCTGCCGTGGCCGGAGAACGTGAAGCACAGGATTGAGAAGATCTTCGAGAACACCACGATATTCAACACCTCGATGGTGGGAATGAAAATCTACGACCTCACCGCCGACTCCACTATCTACGAGCGCAACGCCTCGCAGCTGATGCGCCCTGCCAGCACTCTGAAGATGATGGTGGCGGTGACGGCAATCGACCGTCTGGGTGCAGGTTACGAAATGAAGACGCGCATGGCTTACACGGGCAGGATAGACAGTCTGACGCTCCGCGGAAACCTGTATGTGAAAGGTGGCTTCGACCCCACTGTCGGCAACGACGACATCGCTGAGTTTGCCGACAGCGTGAAGGCGCTCGGCATCGACACCATAGACGGGAACATATATCTCGACATGACGATGAAAGACAAGGACCGTCTCGGCGAGGGATGGTGCTGGGACGACGACAACCCTGTGCTCTCTCCACTGCTCGCCGGCAGGAAGGAGGAGTTCGGCGAGAGGCTGCAGAGGAGACTCAGACAGAAGGGTATCACCGTGACAGGAACGTGCAGCAACGGTTCGATGCCCTCCGGCGCCCACACCTTATATATAAAGCGTACCCCATTGCTCGAAGTGATGCGCCGCCAGCTGAAACGCAGCGACAACCTCTATTCTGAAGCGATATTCTATCAGCTGGCTGCCGACGTGGCAGGACGCAACACTGCATCTGCGAAACATGGCAGACAGGCGGTGAATGCCATCATATCCAAGGTGGGCAGGAAGCCTTCGGCATATTATATCGCCGACGGCAGCGGACTGTCGCTATACAACTACGTGTCGCCGGAACTGGAAGTGGACTTCCTGAGATATGCCTACCGCCATCCTGAAATCTACGACAACATGCTGCCTTGCATGCCGATAGCCGGAGTGGACGGCACTCTCTCGAAACGCATGCAGAAAGGGGCGGCACATGAGAACGTGAAGGCAAAGACGGGCACGGTGACGGGTGTCAGTTCGCTCGCCGGATATCTCACCACGGCTAACGGACACCGCATCTGCTTCTCTATCATAAACATGGGAATCAGACATTCTTCGTCGGGCAGGAACTTCCAGGACAAGATCTGTCAGGCGCTCTGCAAATGACGGCGGAACGGGCATTTGACTTTTTACGGACTCCCCGAAACGGCAACCGCCTTTTCATCCCGAAACGGCAACCAGGGAGTTTCGGGGCTTGACATACAGGATAATAAAACGACAACCAAAGCATAGGAAACGCAAGTACTGAAACGGTACGACAAAAGACAAAGATGAAGAAGCAAAGAGACAACTACACTTTTCTCACTCACGCTCCCGTACACAGGGTGATTGTCAGCATGGCAGTGCCCACCATAATATCAATGCTGGTGACAAGCATATACGGAATGGTGGACACATACTACGTGGGACAGATAAACACGCAGAGCACTGCCGCCGTGGGCATTTCATTCTCTATAATGACCATCATACAGGCAATCGGATTCTTCTTCGGACACGGTTCGGGCAACTACATATCACGGATGCTCGGCGCAAAGCGCACCGACGAGGCTAAATACATGGCTGCCACAGGACTTGTGGGCAGCGTGGCATTCGGTCTGGCGGTTGCCGTGGTAGGTCTGGCGTTTCTTTCCGACATCTGCATATTCCTCGGTTCCACGGAGACCATTCTGCCATACACGGAACGATACCTGGGCATAATCCTCGTGGGTGCGCCGTTCATGACGGGTGCCTTCACGCTGAACAACCAGATGCGCTTTCAAGGCAACGCAAAATACGCTATGTATGGCATACTCAGTGGTGTGGTGCTCAACGTGGTGCTCGCACCGATACTGATATTCTATTTCTGTCTGGGTATAACGGGGGCTGCCGTGGCTACGCTCGTGAGCCAGACGATGAGTTTCTTCATCCTGTTCAACATGACTCGCCATCGGGGCAACATCGCCATTGAACTGAAGAACTGCCGGCCGTCTATCGCCTTCGCCAAGGAAATAGCCATCAACGGCACTCCGTCGCTCTCCCGACAGGGACTGGCGAGCGTTGCCACGATAATGCTGAACATCGCTGCCGGGGCGTACGGCGACGCTGCCATAGCGGGAATGTCGATAGTGACGAGGATTTCCAATTTCGTGTATGCCGGCATCGTGGGACTGGGACAGGGTTTCCAGCCGCTTTGCGGATTCTGCTGCGGAGCGAAACTGCTCGACAGGATATACGAGGGCTTCGTTTACTGCATAAAGATTGGCACGGTGTTCTTCCTTGCCATCACAATAATAGGTTTCATCTTCACGGAACCCATAATATCGGTGTTCCGCGACGACCCTGCCGTAATCGCCGTCGGCACGGCGGCTTTCCGCTGGCAGCTCATCACCTACCCTCTCATCGCCACCATCATCCTCACCAACATGCTGTCGCAGACGGCACGCAAACCGATCCGTGCCAATCTCGTGGCTGCCTCGCGCAGCGGTATGTTCTTCATCCCGGCGGTATTCATCCTCCCCATGTTTCTCGGTCTGCAGGGTGTGGAGATGAGTCAGGCGGTGTCCGACCTCTGTTCGTTTCTCCTCTCCGTGCCTGTGGCATGGAGCGTGTTCCGCGATCTGAAAAAGGATTTCGGGATTGAGCGCGGTTAACCGCACATACCATTTTATTCTCTCACCGCCACTAACGCAAAATGTTTTTCCCGGAAAAAAGTGTCAATGTATCATTTTCCTGTTTCCCACAGCATCTAAAATCAAACAAGCCAACAAGTTACCTTTATGACACTTTTCTGAATGCTTTACAGAAAAGTGTCATAAAAGTATCATTGAAGTATCATGCCGCTTTGCGCCACCCGGAGATTTCCAAACCACAATCATTGGCAAGGGCAACAAAACCTCATGAAACAGGCAACTAATGTGCCCAACCGGGGCAAGCAGCGTGCCCAAGTGGGGCAAGCAGCGTGCCCCAAGTGGGCAAGCAGCGTGCCCAAAATTGAGCCTAAAGTTTCCATAAAAAGAAACACCCGCAAAGAAGATGAAAAGAAGCGACCATGTTCACGAAATAGAGTTCTCAATTCAGAGAACTGGCGAATATAATATAACATCCATCATCGATGCCGTCAATTTCATACACACAAGCAACAAAGACCTTTTCCTAAACAGGAAACAATCTGACACCGCCAGACTCTTTGCAAACCATGGATATAAAATAAGAGCAAGTTGGTGGGTAATTCTTCTAAAAAGTCTTATCTTTGCAAACAACAAGAAAGGATCGTGTAAAATGAAAAAAAATAAGTAATCTGTTTTTTACATTAATATTTTCTTTACCCATATCAGCATTTAATTATAGACCAGAATTAGATGGAGAAGG
>CAVBFA010000036.1:0-13572 GCA_963594595.1 Oscillibacter sp.
CTATAAACTAATAAAGTGACATTCAATTAAACAACCAATTAAACAACTTTAAAATAACAAGAAACTCATGAATCGCCTTATATTTTTACCCTTTGCCCTGACTATACCAAGCGTTGCATCAGCACAGAATGACAAAGTTCGCGAGAATATACTCAATCCTGTCATCGTAACAGGTACTGGCACATATAGAAAGGCAGAAAACTCACCCGTTGAAGTGAAGGTGATCTCGGCAAAAGAACTGAAAAATGCCAATGTGACGAGTCTTCAGGAAGCCTTGGCCAAACTCACATCTAACATAACCACCTATACAAACGGAATGGGCACCACCGTGAATTTCAACGGAATAAGCGACGCTTACATGCTGATTCTCGTAAACGGCAAGAGGATGTCGGGCGACGACAGATGGAACCGTATCAGCATTGACAACATCAAGCGTATAGAAATCCTGTCGGGAGCAGCAAGCGCCCTTTATGGAAGCAATGCCATAGCCGGAGTGATAAACGTAATCACAGACGATGGCAAAAACAACCTTGAGGTGACAAGTAGCACAAAAGTGATGAACAAAGGCAGATTCGACCAGGACATCAACGTGGATATAACAAAGGGAAAATTCTCAAGCCACACAAGCTACAACCACCGCCAGGCTGACAACTGGCAAGTAAACAGATATCAGGAGTTCAAGGAAGGTGACGAATCCGTATTGAAGCTTACCGGCAGACCGATGTCTACGGCTTTCAAGTCTGACAATATCAGCGAGAGGATGGAGTGGAGATTCAATGACGAAATCGACATCTACCTGTCCGGCAACCTATATGGTCACGAAACCGGACGCGACAGAAACGCTACATACTACACACAGAAAGCAACAACCGACAAGACTACGGGTGACAAGACCTATACTTATACTTCAAAGCAAGCCTACACCTACGACATAAAACACAGGACATACAACCTGGGAGCAGGTGCAAGATGGGTGCCAAACAGAAATGTGCATCTCTACTTTGACGTTTACATGGACAACTTCAAGTCTGCCTATGACTACTGGCAAACGGCTACCAAAGAAGCCTACGACGAAACACGCAAGAACACACAGTATATAAACGAGACCTTGAAAGGAATTTTCAGGCTCAACAACTGGAACAAATTGTCGGCAGGGATTGAGATGGAACAGGAAAACCTGAAGAGCGCCTCTGACAATATCGACAAGGAGAGCACATATACATACAACCTGTTCGCACAGGATGAGATACGCATTGTCAAAGGTCTGGAAGCTGTCGTGGGACTGAGATATACCTACAACAAGCATTTCGGAAGCAATGTGACTCCAAACGCGGCCCTCTTCTATCACATCGCAGGATTCAGAGCCAGAGTAAGCTATGCTGAAGGCTACCGTACCCCTACCCTCTCTAAGCTTTATGCTACCGACCAGACAAAGACATCTGCCCGATACACAATCAACAACACTATGCTGAAGCCCGAAAAGAACAGATTCTGGAATGCCAACCTGGAATATGCCAACAAGTGGTTCAGCCTGAGCGTCAGCGGATTCCTCAACAATATCCGCAACATGATAAACTACCGCACCATGACACAGGCTGAGATTGAAGCCAGTGAGAGACTTACGGCACTCTATAATGAAGGCTGGACAACTATCCGTCAACGCGACAATATAGACAAAGCCACCATCAAGGGAATATCAACAAGCTTAAAGTTTCTTCTCCCATATGGATTCTCTGCTTCCGCAGGCTATACATTCTGCGATACCAAGGCAAAAAGCGTGACGCTTGACAAAAAGACCCAAGAATACAAGATATCAGAAACTCCAGTGGACAAGAGCGTGAAAAATGTTGTAAATGTATCTGCTGCATGGGACAAAAGCTGGGGTTCATATCATCTAAACACCCAGATTAACGGTCACATACAGGGCAAAAGATACTCAAGTACATATGGTTATGCTCCTGAATATCAGCAATGGGACATTGTTACACAGCACACTTTCAGCCTGAAACAATTTACCATAACACCAGGTGTAGGCATAGACAATATCTTCAACAAGCGTGACACATCTTACTGGAATTCTAATTTCTCCACAATAAATCCTGGAAGATCCGTTATATTGAGTGTAACTTTAAAATTCAAAGACTGATATGAGAATATATGTGGCAGGCATCGGACCGGGCAGTGCGGAAGATATAACTCCCGCACTTCAACAGGCCGTAGCAGACAGTAACGTAGTTGTAGGATATAAATATTACTTCCAGTTCATCGAGAAGTTCATATCCGACGATACAGTCTGCATAGACACCGGAATGAAAAAAGAACGCCAACGTGCTGAGATGGCCTTTGAATATGCCGAGAAGGGAAATACCGTGTGTGTGGTTTCCAGCGGCGATGCCGGCATATATGGCATGGCACCTCTCATCTATGAGATGAAGCGTGAGAAGAAATCCCCAGTGGAAATCGTCTCAATACCTGGTATTAGCGCATTCCAGAAAGCCGCCTCCCTACTCGGTGCTCCTATGGGACACGACTTCTGCGTAATATCCATGAGCGACCTCATGACGCCTTGGCATGTGATAGAGAAAAGGATAAAAGCTGCAGCGGAAGCTGACTTCATCACTGCAGTATATAACCCTAAAAGCAACGGCAGATACTGGCAGTTGTACCGTCTGAAAGAACTGTATCTCAAATATAGAAGTGAGGACACTATCGTAGGATACGTGAGACAAGCAGGACGTGAGGAACAAAGCGTAAAGATCACAACACTGAAGGATTTCAATCCTGAGGATATAGATATGTTTACAGTGGTAATAATTGGCAACAGCCAGTCTTACAACTGGAACGGATCGTTCATCACCCCACGAGGCTATTACCGCAAAGACAAGGAGGATGAAGATTGCAAAGTGGGGCAAAGCATAATGATAAAGTCTTTCCGAACCATCAGAAATGAGCTGAAGAATCGGGACATCCCTACATGGAAACTCTGGCCACTCCTTCATGCCATTCATACTACGGCAGACTTCGATATGGAAAACCTGTTGTGGATGGACGACGAAGCCACAGCAAGAATCTACGACAAGGTAGGGAGCGGAGAAATAAAGGTTATTGTCACAGATGTCTCTATGGTGGCATCAGGCATACGCAAAGGAGCACTGGAGCGGCTTGGAATAGAAACCGTTTGCTACATCAATGACCCTCGCGCTATAGAAATGGCAAAAGAGAAAAACATAACCCGCGCTCAGGCCGGGATGAGGCTTGCTTCACAAGAGCACCCCAATGCCCTCTATGCCTTTGGCAATGCTCCTACAGCACTGCTGGAACTCTGTTCGCTGGTAAGAAAACATATTTGCAGCCCTGCAGGAATAGTGGGAGCTCCTGTTGGATTCGTACATGTTGAGGAAAGCAAACACGCAGCCAAGGCTCTCACCGATATACCTAAAATCATAATTGACGGAAGGAAGGGCGGAAGTAATCTTGCAGCAACGCTCGTAAACAGCATTCTGACATTCGACGATGCAGAACAATTGAGACCGGGCAGAGACGTATAACCCAATTACAAGAAGTGAAGATATGGATAAATGTTACATTATAGGACTCTCCGACAGCCACAGGCTTTGCCTCACGCCAGAGGTCATGAAAATCATATCCGCAGGAAAAGTCTTCTCCGGTGGTATGCGCCATCATGAAATCATAGCCGGCATATTGCCCACCAAATACGTATGGATAAACATTACCATACCAATTACCGACGTACTGGAAAAATACAAGCACCATGATGAACTGGTAATCTTCGCCTCAGGCGACCCTCTGTTCTATGGTTTCGCCAATACGGTAAAAAGAGTTTTTCCTGAAGTACAAATGAAAGTGTTTCCAACATTCAACTCTCTTCAGCTACTTGCACACAAACTGAATCTCGCCTATAATGACATGTACACGGTATCGCTTACCGGCAGACCGTGGGACCGGTTAGACGAAGCCCTCATACGCGGAGAACGACTCATTGGCTGTCTCACCGACAAGAATAAGACTCCACATGAGATATGGCAAAGAATGCACACCTATGGCTACGACAACTACGATATGTATGTGGGTGAAAACCTTGGCAATGAAGAAAAAGAGAGCTTCGGACGATACGACCCTGCCAAGGGTTACTCTAACCCTAATTGCGTAATACTGGAACAAAGAAAACTCATACGCCAGAATATCGGCATCCCAGACGAAGCCTTCCACTTGCTGGATGGGCGCAGCAGAATGATAACCAAAATGCCAGTACGTATGGCGTCATTGTCTGCCCTTCAGTTGGCTGAAAAGAAATCCTTCTGGGATATTGGATTCTGTACTGGCAGCGTGAGCATTGAGGCCAAGCTTGCCTATCCTCATCTGAAGGTCACGGCATTCGAAATACGCGACGAGGGAAAGGAACTCATGCTTGCAAACTCCAGAAAATTCCATGCCCCAGGCATTGACGCAAGGATAGGCGACTTCTGCAACATGGACATAAGCGACTGCCCCCAGCCCGACGCCGTATTCATCGGCGGCTATGGAGGCAAGATGAAAGAAGTACTTATGAAAGTAAAAAATGTCTTGTCTCACTCTGGCTGCATAGTTTTCAATTCTGTCAGCGAAACAAGCAGAGACTCTTTCTTCAGCATTACGAGAGAGTTAGGCATGACAACAGAAATACTACACACGATAACTGTTGACGGAAACAACCCTATTACAATAATGAGAGCGATATGAGCTCCTGTGTTGTAGAACAACAATACATTTGAAACAATATGATAAAATACGAGACAATAAACGATGCAGGCAGACGCCTTGCAGACAAAATACGAAAAGAAAACTTGTGCTTTGACGGTGAGGCGATAGTCTTCATCGGAGCATTGGGCATCTGCGTGAGAAAAATACTTCCCATTGTCAACGACAAACACACCGACCCCGCAGTAGTATGTGTAGACTCAACAGGAAAATACGTGATTCCTGTTTTGAGCGGACACGTGGGCGGTGCCAACGACCTTGCCCGAGAAATAGCTAGAGTTATAAATGCTGAGGCTATTATAACCACCCAGAGCGACAATACCGGCCTGTGGCCTCTCGACACCATAGCCAAGCGCTTCGGATGGCAAATCGCCAAAATGACAAATGAGGAGATGAACAAAGTCATCGCTACATTTGTCAACAAATGCCCAACCGCCCTCGTGTGTGAAGTGGATGACGAAGGAACAAGATATTTGAAATCCTCATGCCCGACACATGTCACGGTCTACGACAGTTATAATGACTATCTGTCACATGGCAATTGTAACGACAAGACTACGGGTAATGACAAATTGAATAAAGATTTGCTGATCCTGGTGTCTCCACACAGATATGACATAAGCGGAGTGAAACATATCCAGTATTGTCCGCAATGCCTTAATCTCGGCATTGGTTGCCAGAAAGACGCTCCCACTAATATTGCCAACGAAATATTGTCGGATGTCCGCAATGAAGGCTATGCTATGGAGAGCATAAGAACCGTCTCAACCATAACATTGAAGAAAGACGAGGCTGCATTGAAGAAACTCCAAGCCCTATTGCCATGGGCAGAACTGAATATCTATCCTGCCGAGACTCTTTGCCAGATAGAGGTTCCGAACCCTTCCGACAAGGTATTTGAAGTGACAGGCTGCTATGGCGTTGCTGAGGCTTCCGCATTGGCTGCAAGCAGAAAAGGCAGTTTGGTGGTGGAGAAGCAGAAAGGTAGTGTGTCTGCCGGCGACAATACGTTTTTCTATACATGGGCTCTTGGTGAAGATGAATCTGCATGCCACAAGTCAGACATGGACAATAGCCTTGGCAACGGACACATAGAAATAGTGGGGGCTGGTCCAGGCGACCCTGATCTTATAAGCGTGCGAGGCAGGAAATTCCTCGAGGAGGCAGATCTTATCCTTTATGCAGGAAGTCTTGTACCCAAGGAACTGACATACTGTGCCAAAGCGGGAGCCACAGTACGCTCATCAGCAGGAATGGACCTTGAGGAGCAATTCCACCTGATGAAGAAATTCTATGACGAAGGGAAACTCGTAGTGCGTCTCCATACTGGCGACCCTTGTATCTATGGTGCCATACAGGAACAGATGGCATATTTCGACGAGTATGGCATGCACTACCACATCACTCCAGGTATTAGCAGTTTTCTTGCTGCCGCAGCAGAACTCAGAAGTCAGTTCACAATCCCGGAGAAATGTCAGACTATCATCCTGACCCGTGGTGAAGGACGTACTCCTATGCCCGACAAAGAGAAGCTACATCTCTTGGCCGAGCATC
Source organism: Oscillibacter sp. (assembly GCA_963594595.1). GTDB lineage: Bacteria > Bacteroidota > Bacteroidia > Bacteroidales > Bacteroidaceae > Prevotella. The sequence continues at coordinate 6,313 of CAVBFA010000036.1, forward strand.
AATCCACAATGTGTATATTTCTCAGTGCCAGCATAGTAGACGAAGTGATGAAAGAACTCCTCGATGGAGGTTATCCTCCCGAAACGCCTGTTGCGGCATGCTATAAACTGACATGGAAAGAGCAGCGCATCTATCGTGGTCAACTGAAAGACCTGTCCAAGATTCTTAAGGACAACAACCTTACTCTCACCACAATGATAGTTGTAGGAGAGGCTATCGATAATCGTAATGGTCTGAGCAAACTCTACGACGGACATTTCACTCATCTATTCAGAAAGGGTAAAGAATGATACTTATCTTTGGCGGCACAACAGAAGGCCGCGTTGCTGTGGAGGTATGCGAAGAAGCAGGAAAGCCATTCTTCTACTCCACAAGAAGCAAGCTGCAAGAAGTGGAGATGCACAACGGCGTGCGTCTCTCCGGAAGCATGTCCGCCCATGAGATAAAGTCATTCTGTCACGACAATAATATAGGCTGCATCATCGACGCTGCCCACCCCTTTGCCGTAAACCTTCACAAGGCGATAGAAGAAGCAGGCATTCCTGTAATAAGGATTGAGCGTTCTTTCCCACGCCACACCATCGGGGTGACATATTGCCAGAACTATGAGGAAGCTATCAGCAGACTCGAAGCTGACGACATCAACTGTCTGCTGGCGTTGAGTGGAGTAAACACTATCAGTAAGCTGGAAGCATATTGGCGGAAACATACAACTTTCTTCCGAATCCTCGACAGACAGGAGAGTCTTGACAAAGCGAAGGTCTCTGGTTTTCCGAGTGAGCATCTGGTAATGTATAACGAAAGCCTTGAGATTCCATCAGCCGAAGCCGAAAAGGCAATGATGCAACGCATTGGCTGCGATGCCATACTGACCAAGGAAAGCGGATTGTCTGGAGGATTCGACGCAAAGATAGATGCAGCACAAAAACTAGGGCTGAAAATCTACGTAATCGAGCATCCCACACTTCCCGGCGATTGGGTTTACGTAACAGGGAAATACAGCCTAAGACGGAGCATAGAGCAGCTGATGCCCGATTTCTTCCCACTGAAAACAGGTCTCACCACAGGTGCCTGCGCCACAGCTGCCACAAAAGCTGCACTTCTCTCCCTCTTGTTTGATGATGACGACGAGGAAGTTTCCTTCTCTCTGCCAGATGGTGAAATACTCACTATCCCCGTTGAACACAACGCTAAAGGAATTGCCACCGTCACAAAAGACTTCAGCGATGATCCAGACGTGACAAGAGGCTGTAGGATAATGTCTCGCGTCTCTTGCCCTGGCAGACAACAAGAAACAGGCAACCCAACGATGAGCCGACAACAGATAAGGTTTCTTCATGGCAGTGGCGTTGGCACCGTCACTCTTCCTGGCTTGGGCATCCCTATCGGCGAACCTGCCGTGAATCCAACGCCCCGCAAGATGATAATGAATGAAATAAGCCGTATCACGAACATGGACGTGGATGTAATGATAAGCGTGGAGAACGGAGAGGAAATTGCCAAACGTACTTTCAATCCGAGGGTAGGTGTGGTTGGAGGTATCAGCATCTTAGGCACATCAGGCATTGTCCACCCTCTTTCCAACGATGCTTTCATACGAAGCATACGCCGCGAACTTGAAGTGGCATGGGCCATAGGGCGACGAGAGATAGGACTCGTTGCCGGAATGAAAAGCGAAAGGGCATTGAGGGAAGAAAAGGACATACGCTGCATCCACTACGGCAATTTCATCGGCGAGGCGCTGAAAGCAGCCCATGACATAGGGTTCAGGCGTGCAACTCTCGCCATTATGATAGGAAAAGCAGTGAAATTGGCGGATGGAAACCTTGACACTCACTCACACAAAGTGGTCATGAACAAGGATTTCCTTATGTCCACCGCCAAACAACTCGGCATAGACCCATCTCCCATCAGCCACATAACGATGGCAAGAGAGCTATGGAACATCATGCCAGCCTGCTTTTTTGAAAGAATAAAATCTCTCTGCCTCGAAAACGCCAAGACTGTTTTCCCGCAAGGAGAAATAAAAATAAAACTGATATGCGACACTCTACAATGATGATATTGCTCATACTGGGCATCATAGTTCTGGCTATGCTGAATCTGGCTGTAGGCTCAGTAGCCATTCCCGTAAACGCTGTATTAACAATCCTCAATCCTTTCAGCGACAAGGTGCTGCAAGGAGCGAATGCTGAGGTGTGGACAAATATCATAATATACACGAGATTGCCTCAAACCATCACAGCCATGGCCTGTGGCGCAGGCTTGTCTGTAGCCGGACTTGAGATGCAGACCGTCTTCCGCAATCCTCTTGCCGGCCCTTCCGTACTGGGCATTTCCAGTGCTGCAAGTCTTGGTGTTGCTTTCGTTGTATTGCTAAGCGGAGCCATCGGCGGCACAGCCCTATCGAGTTTCGGCATAATCGGCAACACGGCCATAACCATTGCCGCCATTTTCGGTGCCATGCTCGTGATGTCGCTGATAGTCTTTCTCTCCCACAAGGTGGAAGGCAACGTCACTCTGCTCATCACCGGTGTACTCATAGGCTATATTGCCACAGCCATCATTGGAGTGCTCAAATATTTCTCAAGCGAGGAAGATATCCGCGCCTACGTAATCTGGGGCCTCGGTTCATTCTCCCGCGTCACAGGCGGACAGGTATATGTATTCACCGGTCTCACCGCTTTTCTTCTTCCATTTGTCATGCTACTCGCAAAGCCGCTGAACATCTTGCTCCTGGGTGACCTCTATGCCACTAATCTCGGTCTCAATGTCAAGCGGGCACGAATGCTTACCATTGCCTCCGCCGGTACTCTCACCGCTATCGTCACCGCCTATTGTGGTCCGATAATGTTCCTCGGTCTTGCCGTGCCTCATATATGCCGCGGTCTTTTCAACACCACCGACCACAATATATTGCTGCCAGCCAACGTGCTTTGCGGAGCGGCATTGGCTCTGCTTTGCAACTTCATTGCCCGAATGCCAGGCTTCGAAGGAGCACTTCCGATAAACTCAGTAACATCGCTCATCGGAGCACCGATAGCATTGTCTATCCTACTGAAAAAGAAAAGAAACCTGATCTGACAAACATAAACATAGCGACAATGAAATCATTCCTCATAGGAGCCGCCACATCAAACAGCGGCAAGACGACATTCACAATGGGACTACTGCGTGCCCTCACCCAACGAGGACTCTGCGTTCAGCCTTTCAAATGCGGCCCTGACTATATCGACACCATCTTCCACCATATGGCGTCAGGCAACGAGAGCCTTAACCTCGACACCTTCATGGCCTCTGCCCAACATGTAAGAAAAGTATTCTCTGATTATTCACAAAATGCCGACGTTGCAATAGCAGAAGGTGTGATGGGACTCTTCGACGGCTACAACGGTTGGCATGGCAGCAGCGCCGAGATTGCCATCATGCTCCATCTTCCTGTCATCCTCATCGTCAACGCCAAGTCGATGGCCTACAGCGTGGCACCGCTGATATATGGCTTCAGGAATTTCAACAAGGATCTGCAGATTGCCGGAGTGGTGTTCAACAACGTAGGGTCTGAAAATCATTTCCGGTTTCTGAAATCCGCCTGCAACGACGCCGGAGTGGAATGCTTTGGCTATATGGCAAAGAACAGCGAACTGACAATCCCCGGCAGACATCTTGGGCTTACAATATCCGAAAGACAGGAGATGAACCGCATCATAGAAGCTGCCGCCAGAGAAATAGAAAAGCATGTAGACATTGACAAAATCCTTGAATCATGAGAATCCTGATAGCAAAAGACGAGGCCTTCAACTTCATATACCGTGCCAACATCGACTCGCTCCGCACAATGGGCGAAGTCAGATTTTTCTCACCTCTTCACGACAGCCATCTGCCTTTGTGCGATATTCTCTATCTGCCCGGAGGTTATCCAGAACTATATCTCGAAGACATCTCGGCAAATCCTGAAATGATGGCAGATATTAGAACCTATGCCGAAAGCGGAGGCAGGATATTTGCAGAATGTGGAGGATTCATGTATCTATGCAAAGATATAGACAACAACCCGATGTGCGGCATCTTCCCTTTCAGCGCCTCGATGCACGACGCCCGCCTGCATCTTGGCTACAGACAGATGTATCTGACAACCGACGGCAGGACCCAATGCATAAGAGGACATGAATTCCATTATTCCGACATCAATGATGACGTTACACCGACTGACGAAAACTCTCACTATAAGAACTTTTCCGATGGGGAAATACACAAAGAATGCATACAGCTTTCAGCAAAAAATGCCAAGACCGCCACGGCTCTATACAGATATAAAAATGTAGTTGCAGGCTACACCCATTGGTATTGGGCTGAGACAGGATTCCCATTCTTCAAAACTTCAACAATCTGACAGTAACAAAATTCCCATTCTTCAAAGCTTCAACAATCTGACTATAACATTATGACACACAACATATTACGACCTTTAATGCTTGCAGGCACTGGAAGTGACGTAGGCAAAAGCATAATAGCCACAGCCCTCTGTCGCATCTTCCTGCAGGAGGGCTACCACCCTGCCCCCTTCAAGGCTCAGAACATGGCTCTCAACTCTTATGCCACACCCGACGGACTGGAAATCGGCCGTGCCCAGGCAGTACAGGCTGAAGCTGCCGGAGTGGTCTGCACTACAGACATGAATCCTCTGCTGCTGAAACCCAACTCCGAACACACCACACAGGTGGTGCTTAACGGACGACCGATAGGCAACCGCTCGGCATACGACTATTTCCGCAAGGAGGGTCGCGAAGAACTACGCAAGGCTGTGAACGCCGCCTTCGACAGACTCAGCCAATCTTTCTGTCCTATTATCATGGAGGGTGCCGGGAGCGTATCTGAAATAAACCTACGCGACTCAGACCTCGTTAACATGCCAATGGCCCGACATGCCGACGCTGACGTAATACTCGTGGCTGATATAGACCGTGGCGGTGTGTTTGCATCATGCTATGGCAGTGTGATGCTACAGACTCCCGATGACAGGAAGAGGATAAAGGGCATAATAATAAACAAGTTCCGCGGAGACATCCGTCTCTTCGATGAGGGAAAGAAACTACTGGAGCAGATATGCGGCATTCCGGTGCTTGGCATAGTGCCGATGTTCAAAGACATCGTGATAGAAGAGGAAGACAGCGTGGAGCTGGAGCGCAAAGCCCGGCAGATGGCTGCCGACAAGGTGAACGTGGCGGTGGTGCTGCTCCGGCATATCTCAAACTTCACCGACTTCAACGTTCTGGAGCGCGACGAGCGCGTCAACCTGTTCTATACCAACAATACCGCCGACATTGAGAAAGCCGACATCATCATCCTGCCTGGCACGAAAGCCACCCTCGACGATTTATACGAGTTGCGCAAAAACGGCGTTGCCCAAGCAATAGTAAGGGCACATCGCAACGGGAAGACCGTCATCGGCATCTGTGGCGGCTATCAGATGCTGGGACAATCGGTGCTCGATCCACATGCCGTGGAAGGCAGCATTCCGCAGCTGCCCGGACTCGGTCTTCTCGACACCATAACTGAGATGTTGCCGGAAAAGACCACACGGCAGACGGATTTCATTTTCAACGGTAAAGAGTGCAAAGGCTACGAAATTCATCAGGGCATTACCACCTACAGCCAGGGCAGCGACAGAGAAGGTCAGAAAGCCGACCTTATCGTCAGCGGAAACAACTGCACAGGCACCTACCTCCACGGATTTCTCGACAACCCTGCCGTGACAGACCATTTCATCACCCCCCTCTGCAGGAGTAAGGCAAAGGCAGGCAATGTCAGCATAGAGGAATTCAAGAACAGACAATACGACCTCCTTGCCGACCACGTGAGAAAATATGTAGATATTGATAAACTGATAAAAATAATGACACCATGATACATGGACACGGCGACGACCTATATAGATACAAGAATGTGGAGATGAACTTCTCCACCAACATATTCAACCACTTCGACCATTCGCGTCTCTTTGCCTATCTCTCCGAGAAGCTGCCGCTCATAACAAGCTATCCGGAGCCTACGCCGGCTTCTCTCGAAAGGGCAATAGCACGGCAGACAGGTGTGGAGGCAGACAACATCATGGTGACCAACGGAGCCACGGAGGCTATATACCTCATGGCACAATGTTTCAGAGAGAAGACACAACACATCCTGCAACCCACCTTCGCTGAATATGGCGACGCCTGCAGCATGTACGGCAGCCGGACCCACACCCTGACAAAGATAACGCCAGCCGACCGGTTCGGTGGCGACGACACGGTGTGGTTCTGCAACCCCAACAACCCCACAGGCACGGTGACAGACCACGAAGTCGTGTCTGCCGTCATCAGCAACAATCCCGACACGCTGTTCATCATCGACCAGAGCTACTCCCACTACACGCTGAAACGTACGCTACAGCCCCGGGAGTGTGCCCGCCAAGGCAATGTTATTCTGCTTAACTCCATGACAAAAGACTTCGGCATTCCGGGACTGCGCCTCGGCTTCGTCACTGCCAGCCGCCAGCTCATATCCCTGCTCCGCAGCCGCCGCATGCCGTGGTCGGTAAACAGTCTTGCCATCTGCGCCGGCACTTTTCTGCTCAAACACCATGAAGACTACAGCATCGACACGGCAGCTCTCTGCTCTGAGCGGGAACGGGTCAGCAAGCTCATAAAGGGACTCGGCATAATGACTTATCCTTCAGACTCGAACATGCTGCTCTGCAGACTGCCTGAATCAGACGCTGCCACGCTGAAGGAATTCCTCGTGGCTTCACACAGCATACTGATACGTGACGCAAGTAACTTCGAGACGCTCACTCCGCAGCATTTCCGCATAGCCGTGCAGACTCGCGAAGAAAACGACGAACTGATAAAATCTCTGAAAGAATGGATGAAACAATGACTTTTCTGAATACACACATCATATTGGCGAGCCTTCTCACAGGATGGGCACTCGACATCATCTTCGGCGACCCCTCGCGGCTGCCCCACCCCGTGGTATATATGGGCAGATGGATTGCCATGGGCGAACACAGGCTCAACCGCGGCAAAGGAAAGCTGCTCAAAGGTGCTGTCTTTGCTGTTGCAAGCATCTTGACGACGTTCGGCATCATGTGGCTGCTGACACAGGTGCTCAGAAAGCTGACGGAGAGCAGCGACACGGGATGGGCTTTCACGCTGCTATCCTATGCGGTGGGGACACTCTGCGTCTTCTTCTGCCTTGCCGGAAAGACGCTGCGCCGCGAAG
>CAVBFA010000036.1:13582-23214 GCA_963594595.1 Oscillibacter sp.
GTGAGGATGGTGTTCCGGAAACTTGAACTGGGACTCGATGAGGGAAGACGTCAGGTGGCAAGGATTGTGGGCCGCGACACCCAGTCGCTCTCCCGGCAGGAAGTGTCTACTGCAGCACTGGAGACACTTGCCGAAAACCTCTCCGATGGTGTAATTGCCCCGCTTTTCTGGTTTGCCCTGCTTGGCGTGCCGGGAATGATGGCCTATAAGATGATAAACACCCTCGACTCCATGATAGGCTATCAGAACAAGCGCTACAAGGACTTCGGCTGCTGGGCAGCACGCATCGACGACATAGCCAACTATCTGCCGGCACGCCTCACCGCCCTGCTGATGATATTGGCAGGATGGAGTTATATGCAGTTCTCCAAATCGCGTTCCTGCCGCTCTCTTGCGCATTATCTGCGGACTACCAAGCGCTACTCCCGTTGCCATGCCTCGCCAAACAGCGGATGGCCTGAGGCAGCCCTCTCGTCATTGCTCGACTGCCGTTTCGGCGGTCCTCATGACTATTTCGGCGAACTGTTCTATAAGCCCTATATAGGTTCCAACGCCCGTCCTATAACATTCTCCGACATGACATCAAGTCTGCATATCTGCCTCGCCGCCGAAATCATCGCAGTAGTGGCAGCAGCTGCTGTTGTTATTGTTGTATAGTCCGCGGCCTGCCGGGAGAAAGGATATTCTTATCAGCCAGCCTTACCCCCCAAAAACGGTCATTAGGCAGTTCACCCCAAAACAGCATTAGGCCGTTCAAAGGTAGAATTTTTATAACCGCTTGCCCTAACGCCCGATTGGGGTTAAAAAAAAGATGCATCCTGCCATTGCAAGACGCATCTGTTTTTTTATAGGATATTCAAATTGTCTGCCGCTTGTCAAATTACGGCAGACCAATTCGTAGAACAATCATACTTGTCCGGATAAAAGCTTTATCTCACGAAACGAGACAAGCCCCTATCCGTCAAGGAGATAGCTGTTACTTATCGAGCAAGATGTTCATCATCTCGCAGGCAGCCTTCGCCACAGAAGTACCAGGACCGAAGATAGCAGCCACACCAGCCTTGTAGAGGAAGTCGTAGTCCTGAGCCGGGATAACGCCACCGGCAATAACCATGATGTCCTCACGTCCGAGTTTCTTCAGTTCCTCAATGAGCTGAGGAATGAGAGTCTTGTGACCAGCGGCGAGCGAACTTGCACCCACGATGTTCACGTCGTTCTCCACGGCCTCTCTTGCAGCCTCAGCCGGAGTCTGGAACAATGGTCCCATATCCACGTCGAAGCCACAGTCAGCATATCCTGTAGCCACCACCTTGGCACCGCGGTCATGACCGTCCTGACCCATTTTAGCAACGAAGATACGTGGTCTGCGTCCTTCCTTCTTAGCGAACTCTTCGGTCAACTCACATGCCTTATGGAAATCTGAGTCGTTTTTACTTTCTGATGAATACACGCCTGAAATTGTTCTGATAACTGCTTTATAACGTCCTACGATTTCCTCGCAGGCATCACTGATCTCCCCAAGGGTGCAGCGCAGCTTTGCACACTCCACAGCCTTCTCCAGGAGGTTGCCCTCTCCCGTGCGCACGCATTCGGTGAGTGCTGCAAGAGCCTCCTTGCATTTCTCGTTGTCGCGGTTTTCACGCAGTTCAGCGAGTCCCTTCACCTGCTCCTCTCTAACGGCAGAGTTGTCCACCTCCAGGATGTCGATAGGATCCTCGTGGTCAAGACGATACTTGTTAGTACCTACGATAACCTGCGAGCCGCTGTCGATACGAGCCTGTGTGCGTGCGGCAGCCTCCTCGATTCGCATCTTTGGCACTCCGGTCTCGATAGCCTTTGCCATTCCGCCGAGCTTCTCGATTTCCTGAATGTGCTCCCAAGCCTTGTGTGCGAGCTCGTTTGTCAGGCTCTCCACATAGTATGAACCTGCCCATGGGTCGATGTGCTTGCAGATCTTGGTCTCGTTCTGTATATAAATCTGAGTGTTACGTGCGATACGAGCCGAGAAGTCAGTAGGCAGTGCGATAGCCTCGTCGAGTGCGTTAGTATGCAGACTCTGAGTGTGTCCGAGGGCAGCGGTCATAGCCTCGATACATGTACGACCCACGTTGTTGAACGGATCCTGCTCTGTGAGCGACCATCCTGATGTCTGACAGTGTGTTCTGAGCATCAGCGACTTGGCGTTCTTCGGGTTGAACTGCTTGATTACCTTAGCCCACAGCATACGTGCGGCGCGCATCTTTGCAACCTCCATGAAGTGGTTCATCGAAATTCCCCAGAAGAAAGACAGACGTGGAGCGAAGGCGTCGATGTCGATACCTGCGTTCACACCTGCTCTCACATACTCCAGACCGTCGGCGATGGTGTAAGCCAGCTCGATGTCTGCCGTAGCTCCTGCCTCCTGCATGTGGTAGCCTGAGATAGAGATAGAGTTGAACTTAGGCATCAGTTTGGATGTGTATCCGAAGATGTCGCTGATGATTCTCATTGAGAATGCAGGCGGGTAGATGTAGGTGTTTCTCACCATGAACTCCTTGAGGATGTCGTTCTGGATAGTTCCAGCCATCTCCTCGAGCTTGGCTCCCTGCTCCAGTCCAGCCACGATGTAGAATGCCATTACAGGCAGCACGGCGCCGTTCATGGTCATGGATACCGACATCTTGTTGAGCGGAATTCCGTTGAAGAGCACCTTCATGTTCTCGATAGAGCAGATAGACACACCAGCCTTACCCACGTCGCCCACCACGCGGGCGTTGTCCGGGTCGTAGCCGCGGTGTGTAGGAAGATCGAAAGCCACCGACAGACCTTTCTGTCCGCTGGCGAGGTTTCTGCGGTAGAATGCGTTGCTCTCCTCAGCAGTTGAGAATCCAGCATACTGGCGGATTGTCCACGGGCGGAAAGGATACATCATGCTGTAAGGTCCGCGCAGGAATGGAGGAAGTCCGGCAGTATATCCGAGATGCTCCATGCCCTCCAGGTCTTCCTTGGTATAAACAGGCTTTACCTCAATGTGTTCAGGGGTTTTCCAGTTTGCCTTGATGTTGTTTGACTGCTGCCAGGCAGCTCCATCAACGCTCTTTATACCTGAAAAAATATCTATGTCTTTAAAATTCTTTCTCATTTTATTCCCAGTTTTTGGTTATACTCCTTCAATGTCTCAAGCACATTGCACTTCACGTGTATAAAGTTCTCTATACCCTTTGCCTTGAGGTCTTCCATGCAAGCCGGTGCTCCTGCCACTACGAACATGGCTCTGCCGTTGAGGTATTCGAAGGCAGGCACTGCGTATTCAGCGTATTCGTCGTCGCTCGAACAAAGCACCACGATGTCGGCGCCAGCCTTGAGAGCTGCGTCCACGCCTTCCTCCACGGTCTTGAATCCGAGGTTGTCCATCACCTTGTATCCTGCGCAAGCCAGGAAGTTGCAGCTGAACTGAGCTCTTGCCTGTCTCATAGCCAGGTTTCCGATAGTGAGCATGAAGGCTGTAGGAGTCTTCTCGCTTTCCTCCACCGATGTTCTCAGGTCTTCGAAGTCGGCAGCCAGACGTGTTGTCTTTATAGCCTTGAATGCTTCCTCGTGTGCGCCCTTGTCGGCACATCCGCAGCAAGCGTTCTTAGCGCGTTTTCCTTCGCTTTTCTCCGTGAAGTTAGGGAACTGGTTGGTACCCAGAATGAATTCCTTTCTCTTTGCTGCAGCGTCGTGGCGCTTGGCGTTTGTGGCGTTGATGTCGTCCTGCACGATACCCTTCTTTGCAGCCTCGAGGAATCCTCCGTTGTCTTCCACGTTGAGGAATATCTTCCACGCCTCGTTGGCGAGCGATGTGGTGAGCTCTTCGATGAAGTAGCTTCCTGCTCCCGGGTCCACCACCTTGTCGAAGTGGCTCTCCTCCTTGAGCAGCAGCTGCTGGTTGCGTGCGATGCGCTCAGAGAAATCGTTGGGAGTCTCGTATACTGCGTCGAACGGCACCACCTCTATTGAATGTACTCCTGCGAGAGCGGCGCTCATAGCCTCTGTCTGCGAGCGGAGCATGTTGACATAGCTGTCAAACATCGTCATATTGTATTTGGATGTGGCTGCGTTCACGCACATCATGCATGACGCGTCGTCTTTCGGAGCATACTGCTTCACGATTTCCGCCCACAGCATTCTTGCTGCACGGAATTTCGCCATCTCCATGAAGAAGTTCTCCGAGATGCCGAGGTTGAACTTGATGTTCCTTGCAGCCTCGTCGGCGTCGACTCCTGCTTCCACGAGCTGGTTCATGTATTCGTTTCCCCATGCCAGTGCATATCCGAGCTCCTGCACGATGTATGCTCCGTTGTTGTTGAGAGCCACGGCGTTGACGCAGATTGTGCGGAAGTTGGGGTATTCCTTCATTGCCTCCACGATCTCAGGTGCCTGCTGGAGCAGAGCCACGGTGTCGTGTCCCTTCACCACGATTTTCTCCATCGGGTCCCAGTCGAATGAGCCCACGATCCTGGTCTTGTCATATTCCTTCGCCGTGAAATACTCGTCGAGTATCTTTGCCAGCTCCAGTGTGTGGCGCTTGCATGTGTTGAAGTTGAGCTCCACGCTTTCGCATTCTATTCCCTTGAGCAGGGTCTCGACGAAATCCTTGGAGATGTTCTTTCCCGGTATCTTGAACGACAGCGAGTCCACTCCCCTGTTGAGGACGTCCAGCGCCTTCTCGTTAGCCGCAGCTGCGTCGTCGGCTATGATGCGCTGTCTCACGTACCATGCGTTGTCGCCCTTCTTGTTGCCGCGTACGAACGGGAATTCTCCCGGAAGTGAGTCTGGTGTCCTGAGGTTCTCAAGGTCTTCCTTCAGATAGAAAGGCTGCACGTTGAATCCCTCGTTTGTGCGCCAGACGAGACGTTTGTTAAAGTCGGCTCCCTTCAGGTCCACCTGAATCTTGTCAAGCCATTCTTGACGTGTAGGAGCCTTAAACTCCGTAAAGAGTTGCTCTTTGCAATTCGACATAGTGTGTAGTATTATATAAGTTAATTTATGTTTCAAAGTATTATACAAACACAATAGAAACTGCGCCACAATGCGTGTGGCACCTTCTCCTAAATGCAAAGGTAAAGCAATTTTTCAATATTCAGAAAAAAACGGAAGAGTTTTTTACAAAACAACATCAAAAATCCTGTCTTTACGAAACACTTTGACATATCTACGTGGCAAACTGCCTGCTGCAGCCGCCGGTCTGAGGGTGCTGGTTTGGGAAAATATCCCGGCATATCTATATGGTTTGGTTTTTTTTTTATAATTTTGCAGCCAAATGACGGAAAATGAAGCCCGGATGGAATCCGGTGCCGGTGACCCGTCAGCAGACAATGAATACAATTACGTCAACAAAACAACAATTACGATAATGGCAAAAGAATTAAAACAACTTACGAAGAGATCAGAGAACTACAGCCAGTGGTACAACGACCTGGTAACAAAGGCCGACCTGGCAGAGCAGTCGCCCGTGAGAGGCTGCATGATAATCAAGCCCTACGGCCACGCCATCTGGGAGAAGATGCAGCACCAGCTCGACACCATGTTTAAAGAGACAGGCGCCCAGAACGCATATTTTCCGCTCCTCATCCCCAAGTCGTTCCTCTCTCGCGAGGCAGAACACGTGGAGGGATTCGCCAAGGAATGTGCCGTCGTGACCCACTACAGGCTGAAAGCCAAGGAAGACAAGAGCGGCGTTGAGGTGGACCCTGCCGCCAAGCTCGACGAGGAGCTCATCATCCGCCCAACTTCTGAGACCATAATCTGGAACACATACAAGAACTGGATACACTCATGGCGCGACCTGCCGCTCATGTGCAACCAGTGGTGCAACGTGATGCGCTGGGAAATGCGCACCCGTCCGTTCCTCCGCACCTCGGAGTTCCTCTGGCAGGAGGGCCACACAGCCCACGCCACCAAGGAGGAGGCAGAGGCAGAGGCACAGAAGATGCTCCACGTCTATGCCGACTTTGCCGAGCAGTATATGGCAGTGCCCGTGGTGAGAGGCGTGAAGAGCGAGACGGAGCGCTTTGCCGGTGCCCTCGACACCTACACCATCGAGGCGATGATGCAGGACGGAAAGGCGCTGCAGAGCGGAACGAGCCACTTCCTCGGACAGAACTTCGCCAAGGCATTCGACGTGACCTATCTCAACAAGGACAACAAGCCTGAATACGTGTGGGCTACATCATGGGGCGTGTCCACCCGTCTCATCGGAGCGCTCATCATGACCCATTCCGACGACAACGGACTGGTGCTCCCGCCAAGGCTCGCGCCGATACAGGTGGTGATAGTGCCCATCACCAAGGGCCGCGAACAGCTCGACGCCATCAGCGAAAAGCTCTCGCCCGTGATCAGTGCCCTCAGAAAGGCGGGCATCAGCGTGAAATACGACGACGCCGAGAACAAGCGCCCAGGATTCAAGTTCGCCGACTATGAGCTCAAGGGAGTGCCCGTGCGCCTCGTGATGGGCGGACGCGACCTCGAGAACAACACCGTGGAAATCATGCGCCGCGACACTCTGGAGAAGGAGACACGCTCGCTCGAGGGCATCGTGGAATACGTGGAGCAGCTGCTCGACGACATCCAGGCAAACATCTTCGCCAAGGCAAAGGCATACCGCGACGAGCGCATCTACGAATGCGACAACTACGAGGAATTCAAGGAAAAGGTGAAAGACGGAGGCTTCTTCATCTGCCCGTGGGACGGCACCGCCGAGACCGAGGCAAAGATAAAGGAGGAGACACAGGCCACCATCCGCTGCATCCCGTTCGGCGTGGAGCAGACACCGGGCACCGACATGGTGTCGGGCAAACCCGCCACAAAGCGCGTGATAATCGCCAGAAGCTATTAATCAAACAAGCATACCGATGCCAGACAACAACAGTATATTAGAGAAGCTCAACGGACTGGTGAGCCGTTACGAAGAGGTTTCCACCCTCATCACCAACCCCGAAGTGATAGCCGACCAGCAGCGCTACGTCAAGCTGACAAAGGAATACAAAGACCTTGGCGACATCATGGACGCCCGCAAACGCTACATCAGCTGCCTCTCATCCATCAGGGAGGCAAAAGACATACTCGCCAACGAGAGCGACCCCGACCTCAAGGAGATGGCGCGCGAGGAACTGCAGACAAACGAAGACCTGCAGCCCCGCATCGAAGAGGAGATAAAGATGGCACTCGTGCCAAAAGACCCCGAAGACGACAAGAACGTGCAGATGGAAATCAGAGCCGGAGCCGGAGGCGACGAGGCAGCCCTCTTTGCCGGCGACCTCTTCGGCATGTACAAGCGCTTCTGCGACTCCAAGGGATGGGCACTCTCGGTGACCAGCGTGAGCGAGGGAGCAGCCGGAGGATACAAGGAAATCGACTTCGCCGTGAGCGGCGACGGAGTGTACGGCGTGCTGAAATACGAGTCTGGCGTACACCGCGTGCAGCGTGTGCCCGCCACCGAGACACAAGGCAGGATGCACACCTCGGCGGCAACCGTGGCAGTGCTGCCCGAGGCAGACAAGTTTGAGGTGAACATCAACGAGGGCGACATCAAATGGGACACCTTCAGAAGCAGCGGAGCCGGCGGACAGAACGTGAACAAGGTGGAGTCTGGCGTGCGTCTGCGCTATCCCTGGAAAAACCCCAACACGGGCGAAGTGGAGGAAATACTCATCGAATGTACGGAAACCCGCGACCAGCCCAAGAACAAGGAGCGCGCCCTCTCGCGGCTGCGCACCTTCATCTACGACCGCGAACACCAGAAATACATCGACGACATCGCCTCGCGCCGCAAGACACTGGTCTCAACCGGCGACCGCTCGGCAAAGATACGCACATACAACTTCCCCCAGGGACGCGTGACCGACCACCGCATAGGCTTCACCACACACGACCTGCAGGGATTCCTCGGCGGCGACATACAGGAGATGATCGACGCGCTCACAGTGGAGGAAAACGCCGAGAGGATGAAAGAGAACGAGCTGTAGAGACAAAAGAACAAAAAAAACATTTCATAACGCTATGACCAGAGAAGAACTAATAAAACAGATTTTCACGAAGAAAACCTTCCTTTGCGTCGGACTCGACACCGACATCAGGAAAATACCGCAACACCTGCTCAGCGACGAAGACCCCATCTTCGCCTTCAACAAGCAGATAATCGACGCCACGGCAAAATACTGCGTGGCTTACAAGCCCAACCTCGCCTTCTACGAGAGCATGGGAGTGAAGGGACTCATCTCCTTCGAGAAGACAATCAACTATCTCAAGGGCGCCTACCCCGACCACTTCATCATCGCCGACGCCAAACGCGGAGACATCGGAAACACATCGACAATGTATGCTCGCACATTCTTCGAGGAATACAACCTCGACTCACTCACCGTGGCACCCTATATGGGAGAAGACAGCGTGGTGCCCTTCCTGCAATACGAGGGCAAATGGGTGATACTGCTCGCACTGACCAGCAACAAGGGCTCACACGACTTCCAGCTCACCGCCGACCGCGACGGAGAGCGCCTCTTCGAGAAAGTGCTACGCACATCGCAGAAGTGGGGCGACAAAAACAACATGATGTATGTGGTGGGAGCCACACAGGGCAAGATGTTTGAAGACATCCGCAGCATAGCCCCCGACCACTTCCTGCTCGTGCCCGGAGTGGGCGCACAGGGCGGCAGCCTGCAGGAGGTGTGCAAATACGGCATCAACAAAGACTGCGGACTGCTCGTGAACAGCAGCCGCGGCATCATCTACGCCAGCTCCGGCACAGATTTCGCACAAGTGGCAGCCGCCAAGGCAGCCGAACTGCAGAAGCAGATGCAGGAGGAACTCGAGAAAATCAGATAAACGGGAGACTGGAGAAAGTAACCTTGCTTCATCACTCCAGCCCCCACCTGACCTCCCCCGAAGGGGAGGGACGGATAGCATTGAGCGCTGACAATCAATCAGATAACGGGAACCCGTCTGCCCCGGGCAAGACGAAACCAACAAAGCCGGCTCCGGAAGTCGTCAATACGACAGACTCCGGGGTCGGCTTTTCTTTGTTGCAGCCCACTATAGGGGTGGAATCACTATCGCTACTTTCTTCCAGATGGCAAGAGATCTGGCCAATGTGGACCTCAAGGAGATGGCAATAGAAAGAGGGAAAAGAGAGGAAGAAAGTCTCAAAAGTCTCAAAGTCTCAAAGTCTCAAAGTCTCATATAACCAATAATAAATGTAATAAAAAAGATAATGTATTGATATATAACAACTTAGACAAAATACCGTATTCCACGGGAGACTTTGAGACTTTGAGACTTTTGAGACTTTCTTGTAAAGATTTTTCTAACGACTATACATTCTCCGACAAGTTGGATACGGAAGACCTTCCTCCCATACTCAAGAGAATCATGCAGCTACACGACGACGTGGTGAGCCGCGACAAGATGATAATCGGAACGCTGAACATCGTTTCGGGGCTCATCGGAGCGGCAAGCGGAACGCCGGACATGCCCTCGGGAGTATACGGACTCTACGACGGCAGGAAGGTGTATGCTCCGCTATACAACATTCTCTTTGCCAACGCCGGTTCGTCGAAAGGCGACCTGAACTTCTGCCGACAGCTCGCCAAACCGCTGAAAGACGAGATGCGACG
>CAVBFA010000037.1:0-22410 GCA_963594595.1 Oscillibacter sp.
CCAAACTCCTTCTCGAACTCCATGATGAGCTCTACAGTATCGAGAGAGTCAGCACCGAGGTCTGTTGTGAAGCTTGCTTCTGGCTTAACCTCTGCCTCATCAACACCAAGTTTGTCTACGATGATAGCTCTTACTTTTGATTCAATTTCTGACATAATAGTTAATGTTTTTAAAGTGTTTAAATTATATTCAATTTCGTAAATCGGGTGCAAAGGAACGCATTTTTTATAACTTGTGCAAATAAATTCAACAAAAAAGCACTTCCTTTTGCACACAGGGGGTATAATTGTGCAACAAATAACGTGTTTTGTTACAATTTTTCTCTTCTTAGAGGATAATTTCCACGCAATTCTTCAAATTTCCCAGGAGCGCTTTTGAGTCGGCGGCTGTCTTCCAGGGGGTTATAGAGGGCGAGTTTCGTGTCGTCTTCACTGTCGCCTGCCTTGAAATCGGCAGGAAGAGATGGCGGCAGGATATGCCAGCGGTTCTCTATGCCGAAGTGGCGGCACAGACCCTCAATCACCATATTGTCGGCGTTCGTCTTGCCGTCGGCGCTGTATCCGGCGATATGTGGGGTGCCTATATATACCTTATTTAATAATGCGAGGGAGATGTCGGGTTCTCCCTCCCACGTGTCGATGACGGCATCCTTCACCGTCCCCTTGTCCAGGGCTGCAATCAAGGCGCCATTGTCTACCACGCCGCCACGGCTCGTGTTTATTATCACCGGACGCTGGGCAAGTCTGCCGAAGAAAGCCTCATCGGCAAGATGGAAAGTGGGATGGCTGTCGCCCCTGGTGAGTGGCACATGGAAAGTTATGACGCTGCATTCGCTTTCTATCCGCCGCATGTCAACGAAGTGTTCTGCCGTGCTGCCGCCATCGCTTAGCGGAGGGTCGCAGACGAGCACCTTGAAGCCCATGGCGCGTGCCTCTGCCACCACCTTGCTGCCTACATGGCCGTAGCCCACAACGCCGACGACGTCTTTCTCCGGTGATATGCCCTTTTCGCGGCAAAGCAGGATGAGGGTTGAGCGCAGGTATTGTGCCACGCTGCCGGAGTTGCACCCCGGACAGTTCATCCAGCTTATCCCAGCCTCCTGCATGTATTCTGTGTCAATGTGATCGTAGCCGATGGTGGCGGTGGCTACGAACAGCACCTTGCTCCCCCGCAGCAGTTTCCCGTCGCAGCGTGTCCTCGTTCTCACTATCAGCGCATCAGCGTCCTCCACGTCGCCGGCAGAAATGTCGGCACCCTTCAGGTAGGTCACGTCCGGGCTTATCTCGCCAAGTGCCTCCCTGATATATGGAATCTTGTCGTCAACAATAATCTTCATGATTCATAAAACCTTTAATGTTGCCTTTATAACCTCGTGATGGGTTATTTATTGTGTTTTAGTTGGTCATATAAAATTATTTTATTAGATTTGCCACAAATTTAAACAACGTAAAGTTATGACATTCTCACAACTATGTAATAAGGTGTTCAACCTGGCTATCAACGACTACCATGTGAAAGACAACGTTGACACACAGATAAACAACCCGTACGACCGCGACTCCATTGAGAACCGCCTCTATCTGAAGTGCTGGATAGACACGGTGCAGTGGCATCTCGAGGACATCATCCGCGATCCGCACATCGACCCCGTAGAGGCTCTCAGCCTGAAGCGCCGCATCGACAGGAGCAACCAGGACCGCACTGACCTCGTGGAGCAGATTGACAGTTATTTCCGCATGATATACAATGACGTGAAGCCATTGGCTGACGCCACCATCAATACGGAAAGCCCGGCATGGGCAGTTGACCGTCTGTCTATCCTCGCCCTCAAGATATACCACATGAAGGAGCAGGTGGACCGCAGCGACGCATCCGAAGAGCATATCGACAAGTGTCAGAAGAAGCTCAACGTGCTGCTGGAGCAGCAGGTTGACCTCGGCACTGCCATAGACCAGCTTCTCGACGACATAAAGGCGGGAAGGAAATACATGAAGGTGTACAGACAGATGAAGATGTACAACGACCCTTCCACTAACCCTATCCTCTACGCAAACAAGAAATAAGGCGGGAGCCCACGCTCCGCAGCCTTCTGCACACGAATGAAAACCGACCATATACTGGTAATAAGATTCTCGGCTATGGGCGACGTCGCAATGACGGTCCCCGTAGTCTATTCACTGGCCAAGCAGTATCCTGACGTCAGGATTACGATGCTTAGCCAGAAATTCGCACGCCCGTTCTTCGAGCACATGCCACACAACGTGGGGTTCATGGAAGCTGACCTCAAGAACGAATATCATGGAGTGAAGGGACTGAACGCCCTTTACCGCCGGCTGATGGCTAAGAACTTCACCGCCATCGCCGACCTGCACAGCGTGCTGCGCTCGAAATATCTGCGCATGAGGTTCAATATCGACCGTTTCAAAGTGGCGCATATCGACAAGCATAGAGCCGGACGACGTGCCATCACGGCAATGGAGAACAAGCAGCTCGTGCAGCAGCCCACACCATTCAGCAACTACGCCGACGTATTTGCCCAGCTGGGCTATCCGGTGAAAGTGGAGTTTAAATCCATCTTTGCCGACGGCGGCAATGAACTCTCGCAGCTCTCCGAACCGTTCAACGCGAAGCCGGAGGGACAGCAGTGGATAGGAGTGGCACCTTTTGCCGCCCACAAAGGCAAGATATATCCTAAAGAACAGATGGAAAAGACGCTGACCATCATCTCCGACCGCCATCCCGACGCAAGAATACTGATGTTCGGCGGCGGCAAGTCGGAAATGGACACCATGACGGTATGGCGCGAACGCAACCCCCGTCTGGAAATAGCGTCCCGTGTGCTCGGCGGAATAGACAAGGAACTGATACTGATGAGCCATCTCGACGTGATGCTCTCGATGGACAGTTCGAACATGCACCTTGCTTCTCTCGTGGGCACACCGGTGGTGAGCGTATGGGGAGCAACCCACCCTTACGCCGGATTCATGGGCTGGGGACAGAGCGAGAGCAATGCCGTGATGATCGACATGCCGTGCAGACCATGCAGCATCTACGGCAACAAGATATGCGCAAAAGGCGACTATCCTTGTCTGACCGGCATCACGCCGGAGCAGATTGCCGGACGGGTGGACATCGTTCTACTACAGAAAAAGAGAAAGTAAGTGACAGTGAAAAAATAACTTGATTTTTCTCTCAAATCGTACCAAGTTATTATTTTACCATCACTAAATATACCCGTTTTACGGAATTAACTAAAAAATCGCCAAAACCATCAGACCATCTGGTTTTTTGCTGTAATATTCTGACAGCCAGTCAATTGACCGCCAACCGATTGTCAGCCAACTGTCTGGATGGTTTGAAGACGAGAGATAATTGTCAGGCGAAAGGGAATCAGATGAATGGAATTCGGACGACAGGAATTCAGACGAATGGAATTCAGACGAATGGAATTCAGACGACAGGAATTCGGACGACAGGAATTCGGACGACAGGAATTGCATAAGTTGGCAGAATTCTGAAAACAGGAATCCGAATATTGCAATATGAACTTATTGGGCAACCGCTTGGCGTGAAATCTGCCCATCAGGGGCAAGGTGCTTGCCCATGTTGGGCAAGCAGCGTGCCCCATGTGGGCAAGCAGCGTGCCCATTTCTGGTTCAATTATCATGGATGACAAAGGGTATATTGGAGTTGGCGTAAACCCTAATACCGATTTGGGATAAAATACAAGAAACAAAATAAGGGCTTCCCGTGGGGAAGCCCTATTTATTTCTTGGCAATCAAGCCAAAAGCGTTGCTTTCTGAAAAAGATTAGTTCAGAGCCTCGTCGAGGTCAGCACCAGCCTTGAACTTGGCAACCTTCTTGGCTGCGATTGTAATCTTCTGCTTTGTTGCAGGGTTGATACCCTCACGAGCAGGACGCTCGTTAACGCTGAATGTACCGAAACCGATCAAAGCCACCTTGTCACCTGCTACGAGAGCATCCTTTATTGCCGCTGTTGTAGCCTCAAGAGCCTTCTTTGCGTCAGCCTTTGTCAAACCAGCGCCTTCAGCGATTTTGTCTATAAGTTCTGTCTTGTTCATAATTGATGTTTTTTATTTGATTAATAAATTTGTCGTATACATGCGTAATACGCTGGCGAAGCAAGGTTTACGCAGGAAAATGTTTCGCAAATATAGCGCAATCCTTTTTAAATTCAAATAAAAATCAGGAAAAAGTTATGAATAAGATTAAAAAAAGTGTCTTATCCCCCTCTATTATAGCATTTCACGGATATTTTTAGTACTTTTGCCACTCGAATTAATCAAATAATGACGTTTTAATATTATGCGCAATATTCCTACGATAACGAAAAACCTGTTGATAATAAATGTGCTGATGTTCGCGGCATATTTCGTCTTCTCACGACTGAATATCGACCTCAACAGCCTGTTGGGACTGCATTTCTTCCTCGTGTCAGACTTTCACCTGTATCAGCTCGTGACATACATGTTCATGCATGCCGGTCTGTCGCACATCTTCTTCAACATGTTCGCGCTATGGATGTTCGGACGCATCGTGGAGACGGTGTGGGGACCGAAGCGTTTCCTCACCTACTATCTCACCTGCGGCATCGGAGCCGGTCTGATACAGATGGTGGCACAGTTCATCTCCTTCTATCTCACCATGAAGGGGGCATATCCGGAGTTCGGCATCGGCGACGTGATGACAGCGGTACACGCCAACGAGTTCGCGCTCAACACCTGGACCACAGTGGGTGCCTCGGGAGCGATATACGGCATACTGCTGGCTTTCGGCATGCTGTTTCCAGAGGAGAGGATATTCATATTCCCGCTCCCCGTGCCTATCAAGGCAAAGTGGTTCGTTGCAATATATGCCGTGCTCGAACTTTCGCTCGGACTCGGAATGCCTGGCGACAGCGTGGCTCATTTCGCACACCTCGGCGGCATGCTCTTCGGCTATCTGCTCATCCGCTATTGGCAGCGCCATCCCAACGGAGGATACGGCGGCGGATACTATGGTGGCGGATATGGTTCGGGCTATGGCAGCACCGGCGGCAGAAGCATTGCCGACAAACTGAAAGATTTCTTCTCGCGCTTCAAGAAGCCGGGTCACGACAGCTCTTCTTTCGGCGGAGGCAGCAGGGAGAGCGACTGGGACTACAACGCCCGCAAGAACAAGGAGCAGGAGGAGATAGACCATATCCTCGACAAGATACGTAAGAGCGGATACGACAGTCTGAGCGAAAAGGAAAAGAGGAAACTCTTTGAAAACGGCAAGAAATAAGCGGATGAACAAGTTCAAGAAGTTCATTATGCACATGCTGGCGGCAGCGAGTGTCGTCACGGCATGCGTGATGCTGGCCGTGGGATACAGCTATAAGCTGAACCCCATGGAGCACCCCCTCTTTGCCAATGTCGGACTTGTCTTCCCCATATTCCTGCTCATAAACGGCGCCTTCCTCATATTGTTTCTGCTCACATGGAAGCGCCTCACGCTCATACCTTTGGCGGGATACGTGTTGTGCTATATTCCGGCACATTTCTATTCACCCCTCAACATGCTGCATTCCACTCCCGACGGCGCCATCAAGGTGATGTCGTACAACGTGTATATGTTCCACAGCGGCGACTCGGCGAGCATACAGAAAATAGCCGACTACGTGAACGGCAGCGGTGCCTCCATAGTCTGCATGCAGGAGGCGGCATTCTCTGATGTCATACGCGACGCCTTCAAGAAGGAATATGAATACATTGACACCATGCGCAATGGGGTGAACGGCGAGGTGCAGATAGTACTGAGCAAATTCCCCATCCTGTCGAAGACGCGCATCAACCCCGAACTCTCCGGCTGCATGTGCGGAGCCTACGAAGTGCTTATCGACGGCGACCGCACCACGGTGATAAACTGCCACTTCGAGACATCGGGCCTCACCCTGGAAGAGCGCAGCGAGTTCCGCAATATCGTGAAGGGAGACTGGGAGAACCATTCCGTACGCCAGGACTCCAAGCGCATGATAGTGCGCCTGGGCGAAGCCGCCAAGCGCAGGGTGCCACAGGTGGAAGGTGTAATCAGATATATAGAAAGCCGCAAGGGAGAACCTATTCTCCTCTTCGGCGACTTCAACGACACCCCCATCTCATATTGCCACCACCTGCTCGCCAAGACCCTCACCGACTGCTACGTTACGACAGCCAACGGTCCCGGCATATCCTATCACTACAACCGCATCTACGTGCGCATAGACAACGTGATGTGCTCCAACGACTGGCACCCCTACAACTTCACCGTAGACAGGAGCATCAATGTCTCCGACCACTATCCTCTGTGGGGATTTGTAAAGAAATCTCTGCATAATGACAAAAAAACACACTGACAGTTTAAGAAGTTTAAAAAAAATCAGTATCTTTGCACTCTATGTAGGCATGTATTGTGCTTTCTCACACGGAAACCGTCATGCCTCGACAAGAAACTTCAAGCATCAAAGCCTCGGGAAGCCCCTGCGGAGTCCCGCTGCAGAGCAGCAGGGCGGCGATGCCGGATATATCTGAAAAACTATAATTAAATCAATAAAAACAAAATGCAAAACAAAGGAATTGTAATTGTACTGGCAGTCTTGATGACCCTTGCAAGCATCTTCTATTTGTCTTTCTCCGTTGCCACAAACTATTATGACAGCGAGGCAGCAAAGATAAAAGATCCTATTGCTCAGCAGGATTACAAAGACTCAGTGAAGTACCTCGGCATTTATTCCTACCAGAGATGTCTCGAAACCCAGATCGGTCTGGGTCTTGACTTGAAGGGCGGTATGAATGTTATCTTGGAGATTTCCGTTCCAGACGTAGTGGAGACACTGGCTGACCACAAGACAGACGCTGCCTTCGTGAAGTCTATGGAACAGGCTAAGAAGGAGGAAGAGACAAGTCAGAGCGACTTCATCTCTCTCTTCATCAAGTATTATCGTCAGAACGCACCTGGCCACCGCTTGGCAGAAATCTTTGCCACACAGCAGCTCAAGGGACAGGTGAGCACCCAGAGCTCCGACAAGGAAGTGGAGAAGGCTCTCCGCTCACAGGTGCAGTCGGCTATCGACAACTCATACAACGTCGTTCGCAACCGTATCGACAAGTTTGGTGTCGTACAGCCTAACATCCAGAAGCTCGAAGGCCAGGAAGGCCGCATCATGGTGGAAATGCCTGGTGTACGTGAGCCGGAGCGTGTGCGCAAGCTTCTCCAGGGTAGCGCAAACCTTGAATTCTGGGAGACATACAACAGCGAGGAGATCACTCCTTACCTGCGCCAGCTCGACCAGACAATGGCCAACGGCGGCGAGGTGAAGAAAGACACCGCTGCCACCGAGAAGAAGGACGACGCTGCCGAGAAGGCTGAGGTTGCCGAGAAGACTTCTCCTGCCAAGCTCAAGGTCAACGCCAACAAGAACAGCGCTGCCAAGGCTGCTGCAAGCTCTGAGAACGCACAGATGGCACAGGCCAAGAAGACCAACCCTCTTCTCGCAGTTCTGCAGCTCGCACCACAGGGTTCGCTCAGCGTTGTCGGTTATGCCAACGTGCGTGACACTGCTGCCGTAAACAAGATCATCTATTCTGCTGCCGCAAAGCAGGTTCTGCCTTCTGACCTCAAGCTCCTCTGGGGCGCGAAGCCGGCTGACGGGCTTTCTGTAAAGAACGTATATGAGCTTTATGCACTGAAGGTTACACAGAGCAACGGCCACGCTCCTCTCGAGGGTGACGTGATTACCGACGCCAAGGATGAGTTCGACCAGATGAGCAACCGTCCAAGCGTAAGCATGTCGATGAACTCTGACGGTGCACGCCGCTGGGCAGAGATGACAAAGGCTAACATCAACAAGGCTATCGCCATCGTTCTCGACGGTGCCGTATATAGCGCACCTCGCGTAAACGGCGAGATTTCAGGCGGTAACTCTCAGATTACCGGTAACTTCACCATTGAGGACACCAAGGACTTGGCAAACACTCTGAAGTCAGGACGTATGCCTGCTCCGGCACGTATCGTGCAGGAAGACGTGGTTGGTCCTACACTCGGTGCACAGTCAATCCAGCAGGGTCTCATCTCATTCGCCGTAGCGTTCATCCTCTTGATGCTCTACATGGTTCTCATGTATGACTTCATCCCTGGTATGATGGCAAACTTCGCTTTGCTCGTCAACCTCTTCTTCACGCTCGGAATTCTGACGTCGTTCCAGGCGGCGCTTACGATGCCTGGTATCGCCGGTATCGTATTGACGCTCGGTATGGCGGTCGACGCCAACGTGCTTATCTATGAACGTACGAAGGAGGAGCTCCGCAAGGGCAAGGCTCTGCGTGAGGCTATCAAGGCTGGTTACGGAAATGCCTTCTCGGCTATCTTCGACTCCAACCTCACCTCTATCATCACCGGTGTAATCCTGTTCGTATTCGGTACAGGTCCTGTACGTGGATTCGCCACTACTCTTATCATCGGTATCTGCTGCTCATTCTTCACCGCAGTATATCTCACACGCCTCGTTTACGAAAACCGCCTGGCTAAGGACAAGTGGCTGAAACAGAACTTCACCACACGTATCTCACGCAACTTCTTGCAGAACAACCACGTGGGCTTCATGAACATGTATAAGAAGACCTTCACCGTTGTCGGTGTTCTCATCGCAGTATTCGTGGTTAGCTTCTTCGTGCGCGGCTTGAGCAAGAGCATCGACTTCACCGGTGGTCGCAACTACGTTGTGAAACTGGAGAAGGCTGTTGAGCCGGAGGATGTGTCAAGAGCTCTGCAGACCTCGTTCCCTAACAGTTCTGTAAGCGCATTGGCATTGGGTACTGACCACAAGACAATCCGTATCTCTACCAACTACAAGATAGAGTCTAACAGCCCTACAATCGACGACGAGGTAGAGGAAATCCTCTTCAAGGCGTTGAGCAAGGAGGGTATGGTAACCCAGAAGAGCGTAGAGGCATTCAAGAATCCTGACGTGCGTGCCGGTGGTTCTATCATCAGCAGTGCAAAGGTGGGTCCGTCGGTGGCTAAGGATATCACATACGGTGCTATCATCAGCGTCATCTTCGCCCTCATCGCCATCTTCCTCTACATTCTGTTGCGTTTCCGCAACTTGGCATTCTCTCTCGGAGCCAGCGTTGCCCTCGCAATCGATACTGTAGTGGTATTGGGCTTCTACTCACTCCTGTGGAACGTCGTTCCATTCTCTCTCGAGATCGACCAGACGTTCATCGGAGCTATCCTTACCGTTATCGGTTACTCTATCAACGATAAGGTGGTGGTATTCGACCGTATCCGTGAGAACCTCGGCCTATACAAGAAGCGCGACTTCTTCACGATATTCAACAACTCGCTGAATGAGACTCTGGCACGTACCGTGAACACCTCTCTCACAACATTGATCGTGCTGCTCTGTATCTTCATCCTCGGTGGTGACAGCATCCGCAGCTTCGCGTTCGCAATGATTCTCGGTGTGGTATTCGGTACTCTCTCATCTATCTTCGTTGCTGCTCCTATTGCCTACATGACATTGAGCCGCCGCGACAAAGGTCAGCGTGGAGACAAGACTATCGAAGAGATGGCATAACGACATCTCTCTGAAATAAAACCTATCTGCATCACCCATGATCCAAAAGGATTGTGGGTGATGTTTTTTTTTGAGAAATAATCAAGCTCCGACCTCTCTGTACGTTATTTTTTCGTTACCTTTGTATCATATAAGCTGAAAAACAACATGACGAATCTAATCACAATTCTAATACCACACCGCAACATGCACACAAACGCAAGGCCTACACCAATAATCCGGCGCTTCGGGATGCTTGTCATTCTGCTTCTCACCGCTTCTCTCTGCTCATCGGCACAGGAGGAAGGGACAGGACAGCAACACGCCTGGCAGGCGGTTATAGGCGAACTGATGGACGACAGCGACGAGGATGTGGCGCAGTGGGAATCCATATATGATGCTCTTTGCGACCTCGAACAGTCGCCGGTAGACATCAACCACGCCACTCGCGAAGACCTTGAACGCATACCATTTCTCAGCGACGACGAGGTGGCGGACATCCTGGAATATATATACCGCAACCAGGAGATGAAAACAACTGCTGAACTCGCCATGATACGCTCCCTGACATTCACCAACCGACGGCTGTTGCCATACTTCATAGTGATAACTCCAGTGGAAAAGCGCAGTTCACTGACGCTCAAAAACATCATCAAATATGGTGAGAACATACTCACCGCCACCGGCAACATTCCTCTATACGACCGCAAAGGCGACAAAAACGGGTATATGGGATATAAATACCGCCACAGCATGCGCTACGAATACCGCTATACCGACAATTTCCGACTGGGCATCGTGGGAGCGCAGGATGCCGGCGAACCGTTTTTCTCCGGCCGCAACAGCATGGGCTACGACTTCTATTCATATTATCTCTCTATAAGGAAACTCGGACGCCTCAAGGCTCTCACTCTCGGACGCTACAAGGTGAAGATGGGAATGGGACTGCTCGTGAACAATGATTTCGCGATGGGAAAGACCACCTCAATGGCGTCTTTCAACAAGGCTGGGACTGCCATCCGTCCGCATTCCTCACGGTCGTCCGGCAACTATATGCAGGGCGGTGCCGCCACGGTGGGGATTTCTCCATGCCTCGACCTCACCGCCTTCGTATCATACCGGAATATCGACGCCACGCTGAACAACGACGACGGTTCTATAGCCACGATACTGAAGACAGGATACCACCGCACGGAGACGGAAATGAAGAAGAAAAACAACGCTTCGCAGTTTGCCGCAGGAGCAAACCTCTCGTTCATGAAGTCGCATTTCGTAGGCGGTGTGTCGGCATACTACACAAGTCTTGACAAGCGTCTCAGTCCAAACACCAATACGCTATACCGCAGATATTATCCCCAGGGAGAACGTTTCTATGGCATGAGCGTAGACTATGGCTACCGCAGCGGACTGTTCTCCTTCAGGGGAGAAACGGCAACGGGAAGCAGCCACGCATGGGCTACGATAAACACGATGTCATACCGCTTGGCGTCTAACTTCACCATGCGCCTCGTGCAGAGATATTATTCATACAAGTATTATTCGCTCTTCTCTCAAAGCTACAGCGACGGTGGAAGGGTGCAAAACGAAAGCGGTGTGTATGTGGGGGCTGACTGGAAGCCCTTCGGCGGTCTGCTGCTGAGCTACTACGCCGATGTAGCTTATTTCCCGTGGGCACGGTATCAGGCATCAACGGCATCACATTCTTTCGACAACATGTTTTCTGCCGTTTACACCACCGGACGCCTCACGCTGACAGGGCGCTACCGGTTGAAGAAGCGGCAGAAAGACAATGCCGATAAGACGGCACTAATTTACAAGACTGACCAGCGTGCCCGTCTGGCGGCACTATACGATGGCGGCAGCTGGAGCATAAAGGCTCAGATAGACGGCACCACAACGGTATTTAAAGAGCGCAGCAACGGATATATGGCATCTCTCGGCGGTGGCACCACGGCAATACGACGCATCGCCATCTACGCCACATGCGGATATTTCCACACCGACGATTACTACAGCAGCATATACAGCTATGAACGCGGCATGCTTTATGATTTCTCCTTCCCGTCATATTACGGCGAAGGCATCCGCTATGCGCTCATCGTGAAGTATATGCCCACCAAGCGTCTATACGTGATGGCAAAGGCAGGCACGACGAATTATTTCGACCGTTCGCAAGTGGGAACGGCACTGCAGCAGGTGGATGCATCATCCCTCACCGACATACAGTTGCAGCTGCGTTGGAAATTCTGAAATCATTTTGGGGTTCACGGATGGGAATCAATACAATAGTCCGAAACTCCATAACGGGAGTATATCACCATTTGCATATTCCATATCATCTCTCACCACAAAAGCATTTTCAACATCCCTGATCTGACGATGGCTTTTCTTTGCTCCTCCAATCTCAAAAGTATATTTACCTATGGCGAAGTCTGATACCTTGGAAGATGTAACGTCACATGCCAGACGAGTCTGGTTGTAGAAGAACGTTTCCCTGACATTACCTATGTTGGCATTCTCGCCTGAGATGGCATATATCAGATTGGTGTTGTCAAGATAAACCTTTTCCACTTTTCCCAAGCCTCTCATTCCGCCTGTCTCATCGCGCAACTGACCTATCATACCTGCCTTTTCCATATATAGCAGATAAGTTGGGATATCGTTTCTACTCACCTTTATTTCATTTGCCAGACCTGTAGCCTCCGGCTTGTAAGGCACATTACCGGCTATGATCGTAAGCATCCTACGCAATTTCTTACCTGTCGCTGGCGACATGTTGGCAAACTGTGGTATGTCTACTTCCATGGTCAGGCGAACCACCTGTTGCAGTCTCTGCTGCACATAGCCTTCTTCTGAGAATGGATAATAGCCCTCACGCAAATACTTGTTGAACAATGGTATGGGATGGAGAATGCCATCGATACGTATATTGCCGTCCAACACCTCGTCAAGACTCCTGACAGGTGTCTTGATGCCATGAAACAAT
This sequence comes from Oscillibacter sp., assembly GCA_963594595.1. Lineage (GTDB taxonomy): Bacteria > Bacteroidota > Bacteroidia > Bacteroidales > Bacteroidaceae > Prevotella. Next base: position 12,565 of record CAVBFA010000037.1, read on the forward strand.
TCGAGGTATTCACGGAAAGACAATCCCTGCATATCAAACAGTAATGCACGCCGACTCAAATCGGCTTCACCCTCAAGGATATCAAGTACTGAAGAACCAGTAAAGAAAATATGCAGCTCTGGATGGGAATCATAAATCTGCTTCAATTCTCTCGACCAGCCGTCATATTTATGAACCTCGTCTATAAACAGCCATTTACCACCTTCTCTAACAAACTCGTCAGCTATATCCACTAAGGTATGGGTGGTGAAATAACTGTGGTCAGCCGACATATACAGAGTATGTTGTTGATTTGCTTCTGCCATCTCCTTGATTCGCTGCAATATCATTGTTGACTTACCGACACCACGCGGTCCCATCAACCCTACGAGCCTTGCCTCCCACGGCAACTTCTCATACATATAGCGTTTGAAGTCTAAACTTACAAGACTTAACTGTTCGTTCATGTAGTTAACAAGAGTAATATCCATATCCGTATTATTTTTATACCGCCGAGGTTGGTTCCTTACTAAAGTTTGCACTCTCCAAAGTGCATATATTACCACGAAATGCACCTTCAAAGGTGCACCTAATAACAAGAAATGCACCTTCAAAGGTGCATATTCTGAGTTCATCTGCACTTTCTAAGGTGCAAACATAAGATTTTAAAATGGGAAAAGCAAGAAAATCGGGAGAAATTATTCTTCATCCCAACACGACACGCTCCACATCGATATCCTCATTGAGGAAGAGCTGTGCTGACTCACGGAACTTCTCTGCACTCTCTGTGGTGAGATAATGACAGGTGCCGTGTTTGGAGCAGCGCATATCCATCTCCGGATGGCGCACGAGATAGTCTTTCAGACTGTTGGCTACGTATTCGCCCTGCGGCACGATGCGCACACCACGCGGCACATACTTCAGAATCTTGTTCAGAAGCAGAGGATAATGGGTGCAGCCGAGGATGATGGAGTCTATCTGTGGGTCGCGGCGCATCAGATTGCCGATACGCTTTTCCACAAAATAGTCCGCACCGGGACTGTCATATTCGTTGTTTTCTATCAGCGGCACCCACATGGGGCATGGCTCTCCCGTCACCGTGATGTCGGGATATAGCTTGTGTATCTCCATCACATAGCTCTCGCTCTTTATGGTTCCGGCGGTAGCAACGATACCCACGTGGCGCGACTGCGTGATGCTGCCGATACATTCCGCCGTGGGACGGATAACGCCGAGCACACGGCGGTTAGGGTCTAACTGTGGCAGGTCATTCTGCTGTATCGACCGCAAGGCTTTGGCGGAGGCGGTGTTGCAGGCGAGGATAACGAGATGGCATCCCATGCTGAACAGTTTCTCCACTGCCTCACGAGTGAACTGATATACGATGTCGAACGACCGCGGACCATACGGCGCACGGGCGTTGTCGCCGAGATAGAGATAGTCGTATTGCGGCAGCAGCTGACGCATCTGATGAAGGATGGTCAGTCCGCCATAGCCGGAATCGAACACTCCGATAGGACCTGTTTTACCTGTAGATTCAATCATAGTAGTATGATGTTTATATGATTGCGCAACAATGGTGACGTAATAATATCCAAGCGGTCATACGACCGGTTGGGGATTATTTCAGTGCGTCAGCGATTATCACGCTGATGTCATCGCCTTTAGTACTGTCAACATACGGGCAGGCGTCGCCGTCGGTATTCAGCACGAAGGCGTAGCCACGCTCCATACCGATTTTCTTTACCGCTGCATTGAGCTTACGCTTGAGAGGGGCGAAGGCATCGTTTTCTGCCTGAGAGAGCAGACGCTTGGCTTCTTCCTTGAACTTCAGGTTCTTCTGCAACAGTTCCTGCAGCTCTGCCTGACGCTTGTCGAGGATGGCTGGAGCGAGGGTGCGCTGGTTCTCGAGAAAGTCCTCGTATTTGGCATTGAACTCGTCTTCCGCCTTCTTCAGTTCGTTGTCATACTGGTTGCGCAGCTTGTTCACGTTGGTGGCAGCCAGCTCATAGTCGGGCATCGACTTGAGGGCTTCGTCATAACTGAAATAAGCGAACTTGAAATCCTGTGCCTCAGCAGCAAAAGCGAAGAGGGCAACGAAGAGGAATAGGAAAATTCTTTTCATAATTTGATAGGTATTGTTGGATTTATCCCAAACCGGTCATTAGGATTACATTGAACGGCCTGATGACCGTTTTGGGTTTATAGCAAAATGTGTCAAAAGCAAGGAGCGTTATAAGGCGCAGTCCTGTACTTTTGACACACTCCGTATGTAATATCTCCACGGCGACTGCCGTCTCCGGCTTCAGACTTCCGTCATCCGCCTCGCGCAGCACTGTCCACCGTATTTGCTGTCTGTATTACTTCAGCTTGTTGAGCTCAGCCTTCACGTCAGCTGTAACGTCCTTGCTGAGAGTGTCGCTGATGTATGGAATACCGCTTGAGAGGTCCATGATGTAAACATAGCCACCAGCCTTGCCCACGTTCTTGATGGCGTTCTGGAGCTTTGTCACGATAGGCTGGAGCTTCTCGTTCTGGAGCTTCTGGATAGCCTGTGCGTTGTCCTGCTGAGCCTGCTGGAACTTCTGGTAGAGGTCCTGCAGAGTAGCCTCTGTCTCCTTGCGCTTGGTATCGTTCATAGTAGCCTGGGTCTTGTCATACTCCTCAGCCTTCTTCTGGATTTCTGTCTGCATCTCCTTGAGCTGGTTGTCATAGACCTTTGCCTGACCCTCAACCTCAGCGCGTGCCTTAATGAACTCTGGCAGGCTCTCCATAACGGCCTGTGCGTTGACATGTCCGAACTTCTGTGCGAATGTTGCGACAGGAGCGAACAACATCAACATTAAAATCAGTTTTTTCATTTTCGTTGTTTATTTGTTTTGTTATTAATATTATTCTTTATTATTCTTGTCTTTCCACGTTTCTCTGTGCGGTGCAAATGTAATATGTTTTTTATTACCCACCAAATAATCCATCACCAAATCAGTTGGCTGAGTAGCCGAGCTTGGTGAGCACCTCGTTGCTGATGTCCACCTTTGGCGAAGCGAAGATGATGCCGGTGTCTGAAGCACGGTCGAGCACGAGGGAATATCCGCGCAGCTCACTGATGTCCTTCACGGCATTGTATATCTCCTCCTGTATAGGGGTCATCAGACTGGTGCGCTTCTTGAACAGTTCGCCTTCCGGACCGAAATATTTCTTTTTCAGTTCGCTTGCCTCTTTCTCCTTGGCGAGGATGGCTTCCTGACGGGCTTTCTTCTGCTCCTGAGAGAGGAATACCGACTCGTTCTGATAGTTCTTGTAGAGCGTCTGCACCTCGGTGCCCATGGCGTCGACTTCTGCCTGCCATTTCTTTGCCACCTGAGAGAGCTGCTCGTTGGCACGCTCATAGGCAGGGATATTCTTGAGGATATACTCCATATCGACGAGAGCGAACTTCTGTGCGCTCATGCCCAATGCTGAAACGAGCATCACGGCGATAAACAATAGTTTCTTCATTGTGTTAATATTTTCTTTATCCATTATTTAGAACTCCTGACCGAGGATGAAGTGGAACTGCGATCCGCCTCTCTTATACGACGATCCGTTGAGCACCTTGTCGAAACCGTATGCCCAGTCGATACCCATCAGTCCCACCATCGGCAGATAGATACGCACACCGATACCGGCAGAGCGCTTCATGTCGAACGGGTTGAACTTCTTGGTGTCGCTCCAGGCGTTACCTGCCTCCACGAAGGTGAGTCCGTAGATTGTGGTGTTGCCGAGCAGGAACGGATAGCGCAGCTCCATGGTGAAGCGGTCGTAGGCATAGCTGTTGTATCCCACCGTACCGTTCTCGTATCCACGGAGTCCGATGGTCTCCTCTGCATAACCTGAAGAGTATCCGCTCATACCGTCACCTCCCACATAGTATGTCTCAAACGGTGACTTCTTGTGCTTGTTGTATGATCCCAAGAGTCCCATCTCGGCGCGCGCCATGAGCACGAGACACTTCTGACCATTGGTGAGGGCAGTGAAGGTACGTGCCTTGAACTTCCACTTGTGATACTCCACCCAGCGGTATTTCTCCTGCTGCTCGTCCTTGTAGTTCGGCGACTGAGGGTCGGTGGCGAGGTTGGCATAGTCTTTCTTCTGGAACTTAGACCATGGCGGAGTGATTGTCACAGAAGCCTGGAACTCTGAACCACGACGTGGGAAGAGCTGGTTGTCGGTAGATGTTCTTGAGAGCGAGAGCGAGAAGTTGAGGTTGTTGCAGTTACCGTCTGTCACGATGAAGTACTGCCAGTTCTTCAACATATATCTCTGGAACGACACCTCTGCCGAGAGGGTGAAGTAGTCGTCAGGCCAGCGCAGGCGCTTGCCCCATCCCACTGATACTCCGAACAGCTCCACATATTTGTCTGGGTCGAGATAGTTCTCGTAGTTATAGTTGTATGAGCTTCCGTATCCGTAGTAGTTGTAGTAATAGTTGTTCATCAGCGCACTGCTGTAGTAGTTGCTGTTCACGTCAGTCTGCTTAGAGAAGTATGCACCGACGGTGAACTGTATCGGTCGCTTGCCTCCAAACCAGTTTGTGGAGTATGAAGCGTTATACGACTGATAGTATGAACCGTTGGTCTGTGCTCCGAGAGAGAGTGTCTCTCCGTCGCCGATAGGCATGATGCCACGGTGCTCACGGTTTTTGTTGAACAGGTTGCGCATAGAGAAGTTGTTGAGCTTCAGTCCTACACGTCCTATCACACCGGTCTGTCCCCATCCGAGCGAGAACTCCACCTGGTCGTTTGACTTCTGCACGAGGTCGTAGGAGATGTCCACTGTTCCCGTCTCATAGTTAGGCTTCACGTCCGGCTGTATCTGCTCCGGGTCGAAATGTCCCATCGACGCGAGCTCACGGGCAGAACGCTGCAAGGCATCCTTAGAGAAGAGGTCGCCCGGCTTTGTGCGGAGCTCACGGCGTATCACGTTCTCATAGAGTCGGGTGTTTCCGTTGATGCGCACTCTGCTGATATGCGCCTGCTGTCCCTCGAAGATTCTCATCTCCAGGTCGATGGAGTCACCCACGATGTTCACCTCCGTCGGCTGCAGGTTATAGAAGAGGTATCCGTCGTTCCAGTAGTTGTTGCCCACGGCGTCCTCATCCTCGCTGAGTCGCTTGCCGAGCAGCTTCTGGTTATACACGTCGCCCTTCTTCATGCCGAGCACACGACTGAGATAGTCGGTGGTGAATACGGTGTTGCCCACCCATGTGATATTGCGGATATAGTATTTCTTTCCTTCGGTGACCTTCAAATATATGTTCACGTGCTTAGGGTCGTTTTCCCACACACTGTCTTCCAGTATTGCGGCATCGCGGTATCCCAGCTCGTAGTATTTGTCGAGCAGCGCCTGCTTGCCTTCCTTATATCTCTCCGGCGTGAACTTGGTAGCTTTCAGGAAGCTCGACAGTTTGCCTGCCTCACGGATCTTGCCGAGGGCACCCTTTGAGAAGAGTCCGCCCTTTATCTTCTTGGTAGACAGTTGTTTGTTGCCTTCGATGATGATATTCCTCACCTTTATCTTCTCTTTCTTGTCCACATCAACGTTCAGGATTACCTGGTTCTTGTTGGAGATGTCGTCAATCTGGGTAATCGTTATCTCGGCATTGTTGAATCCCTTGTCCTTGAAGTATTTCTCGGCGAGGGTCTTCGCTCTGTCGAGCATGTTCGGAGTTATCTGGCTGCCTTTGAGCAGTCCGAGCTTCGTCTCCATGTCTTCTCTTTCCGACTTCTTCACTCCCGTGTAGTTGATTACCGACACACGCGGACGTGTGGCAAGATAGAAATGCAGGAATATCTTGTCGCCGATGATGGAGTCGGCGGCTACGGTGACCTTTGAGAAGAGTCCATGGCGCCAGTATCTCTTCACGGCGTCGGTGATTTCCTGTCCCGGCACTGATATTTCCTGTCCTATGGTGAGTCCTGAGATACCTGCCAGCATATAGTCTTCGTAGCCGTCCACACCTGATACGGCGATTCCGGCGATGACGCAGTTGCGTGGTGATCCTGCGTATGTTATGTCTGGGTTTACGATCTTCTCCTGTGCATAGGCATCGGATGCCATTATCACCGCTGCTATGCACAACAGCACTTTCTTTAATAACTTGTTCATCGTTGTTTATGTCGTATAATCTTTTGTCTTCTTGTTGTCCTGTTGCCTCAGTTTTCCTCCTTTTCCACCTGTTCCTCTGTCTTTCCGAAGCGTCGCTGCCTTGACTGGTAGCTGGCTATTGCCTTGTGAAGGTCCGCCTCGGCGAAGTCGGGCCAGTATGTGTCGCAGAAATAGAGTTCTGAATATGCTATCTGCCACAGCAGGTAGTTTGATATGCGCAGCTCTCCTCCTGTGCGTATCAGCAGGTCGGGGTCTGGCATGAAACTGGTGACGAGATGCTTGCTGATGAAATCCTCGTTGATGTCGTCGGCCTTGGCTTTTCCTTCTGCCACGAGCGTTGATATCTCCTTCACCGCCTTCGTTATTTCCCATCTTGACGAGTAGCTGAGGGCTATGACCATTGTCATTGCCTTGTTGTGGGCGGTATGGTCGATGGTCTCCTGCAGTTTCTTCTGCACCACCTCCGGCAGACGGTCGATGTCGCCGATCACCTGGAAGCGCACGTCGTTCTTCATGAACAGCTCGTCTTCCAGTGCCGTGAGCACGAGTCCCATGAGGGCAGCCACTTCGTCAGCTGGTCTGTTCCAGTTTTCTGTGGAGAATGTGTATAGCGTGAGGTATTTCACTCCGAGTCTCGTACACTCCGATGTTATTCTCCTCACCGATTCCACTCCGGCCTGATGTCCGTAGCTTCTCTCTTTTCCTCTTTCCGTAGCCCACCGTCCGTTACCATCCATGATGATGGCGATATGCTGCGGTATGCGCTCCATATCCAGGGGTATAATGTTCTGGTTGTCAGTCATATTTGTCACTGTTGCAAGTTCTACATTTCTGCATGAAGCTGTATGTCAGCGTCAGTTGCAGAGCCGAGTAGCAGTCGGTGTTTTTAAACAGTCCGCTACTCTTTATCATATATGGGTCCTTCACTCCGTCGAGCTCATCGCTGAGTGAGAAATGGATTGCCCATTCCAGTCCGAGGTTCACCCGTTTTCCCAGCTTGTATTTCACTCCCACTCCGAGTGGGAAGTTTCCGGTGAAAACGCTCTTGTCGCTTGTCTTCACGTATGTGGCTCCAAGACCGAGAAACACGAATGGCGTTATCTTCTGCGCCCCTCTGTAGTCACGTCCCGTGCCATAGGGCCAGAAGTTGTATTCGTATGTCAGCGAGAGGTCCATCAGCGTGTTGCTGAAGCTGTATTTCTCCTGCTGGTAGTCGGGATAGTATGTCTTCTCTCCGTCGGAGTCGCCTTTCAGCTTGCCGTAGAGGAGATTGAGTTTCAGTCCCATATATGGATTGAACACGCGGCGCAACACGAGGGATGCTCCGGGCTGTGCGTTCTTTGTCACGCTCCCGTTGAAGTCGCCCTCATAGCTCACCAGTCCCACGCCGGCTCCTATCTCCATCTTATACATGTCGTCTTCCTGTGCCTGCATCGTCAGCGGCAGCAGGAGGAGCAGGAGCAGCAAAGCCAATCCTCGTCCCGCGGGTCTCAAGACTCCTGCAGAGCCTGCTTCACGGGGCGCAGCGCATTGGATATTCTGGATATGCGATGTTGTCATTTTATATGTTTTCTGCCTTCTGGGGCTGTATGTTCTTTACACCTTATTATATATTAGGCACGGCGTGGCGCATACCAGACCGTTCGTCTTTCGGCTGCCGTCTGCCCGCTCCATGCCTCATTGTGAGACTACTCGCTGAAAGCCGTCTGTTCGGTCTTCCATCCGAGGCGGTTGATGCGCATCTTCCACACCTGTGCCGTAGAGGCACTGATTATCCACACGTTGTTGTATTTGTCTGTCGTCATGCTCAGCGTGTTGGGGTCCACGTCCTTCGGTATGTCGGCTGGCAGCGTGAAGAGTGTGCTCTTATGCCATGTCAGTCCCTGGTCTTTGCTGAAATAGAGCTGTGCGTATGGCTGTGCGGTGCTGCCGCCGAGTCCTGCGCCACCGATGGCATACAGTCTGCCGTCGTATCTCACCACTGAGAGTCCTGCCATATTCGGCAGTTCCTTCTTGTAGTTTCCTTCATATAGCGACCATGAGTATGAGTCCTGCTCCTCGCTGTAGTCTTCCATCTTTCCCCACACCACGGCGGCGGTGTCTGCCTTGGCGGAATTTCCCACCATCACGAGTCGGTCCACGCCTGTATTCGTCGTCGAGGGCATGGTGCAGAAGCTGATGCTTCCGGTTGGCAGCAGGCTCTTGTCGCCGTCGAGTGCCACGTCGGTCCACACCTCACCGTCTTTCGACGATGCCATACCGTTCTGTGTGATGGCATAGAGTTTTGTTGCCGACGCTCCCACGAGCTGCTTCAGGTTTTCCGCTCCCTGAACATTCACGTTCTGCCATTCCGCTCCGTCTTGCGACTTGAACATAATGCCATTGGTGAGCATGTATATCCATCCATCGAGTGTCGCCACGTTCTTGTAGGCATCCGCCGAGAACACGGTATTCACGTTGGGTGTCACCGTGTTCCAACGGCTGTTGTCGTTGATTCCCTTGCGCATCAGGAAGGATGTGGCTCCGTCGTTGACCATCGCAAACACGTTTTCGCCCATGGCGAAGATCTTCACTCCCTTGTATTTGCCGTGGTCTGGAAGGATGTTCGACACGTCTTCTTTCTGCCACTCAAAGGAGTCGGCAAGCTCTTTGTGTACGCGGATTTCCACGTTATAGTCCCGGTATGACTGTCCGTCGGTGGAATACACCCTGAACTTTCTCTTGTCTTTGAAGTCGATGGAATCGCTTCCGGTGAAATAGTCGAGGGTGTCGCTTGCCATTCTCTTTACATACACCACTCCGGAGTTCTTGCTCGCCAGCGAGCATACCACCTTGCTAACGTCGGTACCTGCCGGCAGCGAGTCGGCATTGTATATCTCGCGATTCAGCTGATCGATGGTGAACTTGTATTTGCTTCCGTCCACCGTTGTCGTGCTGTCGGTGCCGTCGACGGTGGATTTCAATGCCTCACCTTTGTTGTTGAGGTATGTCCTCGTCAGTGTTCCAATAGAAAACGAGGTGAGGGCGGCATCGCCGTAATATGTGATTTTAGTGCTGTCGTCTTCATCGTTGAGACATGAAGCGAGCATCATGACTCCAGCCAGAAGCAGCGTGATCGGGAAGAAGTTTCGTTTCATAAGAATCTTTTAGTGTAATTTAGCTGCAAATGTAGTCAGAATAATCGGAAAATCTACCTTATATAATGCTTTATTATATAAAATAACCGTTTTATTGAGTTTTTTTAGTCAATCGAAGCCCGATTCTTATGACACAAGCCGACTTTTACAGGTCTTTTAACCCAAACCGGCAATCAGAACTTGCTGGGAATTTGATTAGCACCTGAATTACGTTAATCCGTGAACAGCTGATCTCAGTGTATGATTAAAGAAAATAAACACCGGACATCCGTAAATCGGAAACAGCTAATCTCAGTGTATGATTGACGAAAATAAACCAAGATAAACACCCGATATGTTTGCGAGCCTACGGCTTGTCTGTCGCCGCCCGTCTTCCGCTTTCGAGAGCAAGCTCTCGACACGGAACCCGAACACCGACACACGGTGCTGACTGACGTCACCACCGTCGGCGGCAGGGTGTGTTGACCGGCGAGAGCTGGCTCTCGAAGGGCAAGACACCCTGCTGACGATGAGCCACAAGGCTCACAAAAACATCGGGTGTTTATCCTGTTTTTTGTCTAAAATCACATAAAGAAGAAAAGCA
>CAVBFA010000038.1:0-22021 GCA_963594595.1 Oscillibacter sp.
CCAGATGGTCTGACAGTTTTTCAGCAATTCTTGGTTTTACTGAGAATCAAGCGATATTTACAACTTTTACTCATATCTGTCAACATAAATTAATTCCGCCAACAGGTATCCTGAAAATTTCATTATCAACGAAATCGTATTCTACACTCGGTTTTGATAAAAGCGGCACCTCGGCAATAAAAATGAAAGTCTTTGCCTTTTCATTTTGTATTGCACTCGGTTTTGATAAAATCCTCACGCTCGGAAATGTGAATATATTCCCATTTCTCTCACTTAATCGGATTTTTGCATTATCTTTAGATAAGATAAGCGGCACCTCGGGATAAAAAATAAATAGATTTATTTTATTCTCCACTCGGTTTGCATTATCTTTGCAGCAAATAAGTTGCAACTTAGTGTTTTTATGAAGAAAATAAGACCATTAATCCTAATCTCCAACGACGACGGATTTGCCGCCAAAGGAATAAACAGCCTGCTGGAATACGTCAGGGGATTCGGCGACATCATAGCGTGCGCTCCGGAATCGGCACGATCGGGATTCTCATGCGCCTTCTCATCCGAAAAACCTCTCCGACTCAGACTCGTAAGGGAAGAACCGGGACTGCAGGTGTGGGCATGCACCGGAACACCGGTGGACTGTCTGAAAATCGCCATCGACCAGATTTGCGACCGCATGCCGGACATCGTGATAAGCGGCATAAACCACGGCGACAACGCCTCTGTGAACAGCCACTACAGCGGCACGATGGGTGTGGCAAGGGAGGGATGCATGAAGGGAATACCATCCGTGGCATTCTCTCTGTGCAACTATTCACCCGACGCTGACTTCAGCAATACCGCACGACTGATAAAGATCATCACAGGACGAGTGCTGGAAGACGGACTGCCGAAGAACGTGTGTCTGAACGTGAACTTCCCCAACACCCCCGAGATAAAGGGAACGAAGGTGTGCCGTATGTGCAACGGCATCTGGGAGAAGGAACTGGTGAAGGAAAGACACCCCAGAGGATACGACTACTACTGGATGGTGGGACAGTTCCGCGACACGGAACCGGAAGCGACAGACACCGACGAATGGGCTCTCGCCCACGGATACGCTGCAATAACGCCAACGACGATAGACACTACGGCATATTCTGCAATGCAGAAAATCAGCGACTGGGACCTGTAACAATAAGGAGGAACGAATGAAATACTATCTTATAGCTGGAGAGGCGAGCGGCGACCTGCATGCCTCAAGACTGATGAGGGCGATAAAGGAGAAAGACCCGCTGGCGGTGTTCAGATTCTTCGGAGGCGACCTCATGGCGGATGTAGGCGGAGCAAGGGTGAAACACTACAAGGAACTGGCATACATGGGATTCATACCCGTATTGCTACACCTGAAGACGATATTCAGGAACATGGCGCTCTGCAAGAGAGACATCGTGGAGTTCGACCCCGACGTGCTCATCCTCATCGACTATCCCGGCTTCAACCTGAGCATAGCAAAATATATCCATGCCAAGACGAGCATACCGGTATACTACTATATCTCACCCAAGATATGGGCATGGAAGGAATACAGAATAAAGAACATACGGCGCGATGTGGACGAGATGTTCTCTATCCTGCCCTTCGAAGTGGATTTCTATGAGAGGAAACACAACTACCCTATCCACTACGTGGGAAACCCTACTGCCGACGAGGTGGCGGAATTCAAGGAGGAATACAAGGAGCCGTTTGCTTATTTCGCAAACAGAAACGAGCTTGACGGCAGCAAACCGGTGATAGCCCTGCTCGCCGGAAGCAGAAAACAGGAAATCAAAGACAATCTGCCATACATGATAAGGGCGGCTAAGAGGGTGGCAGGAGACGGATACCAGATAGTGATAGCCGGAGCACCGAGCATCTCGCCGGAATACTACGACGCCTTCACAAAAGGCGACAACAGCGTGAAGATAGTGTTCGGACAGACTTACCAACTGCTGTCCCACTCCCGAGTGGCAGCGGTGACAAGCGGTACGGCGACTCTCGAAACGGCACTCTTCGACGTGCCGCAGGTGGTATGCTACAAGACCCCAATCCCGAAAGTCATCGCCTTCCTCAGGAAGCATCTGCTCAAAGTGAAATATATTTCACTGGTAAACCTCATCGCCAACAAACCGGTGGTGAAGGAACTCGTGGCAGACTCCTTCAGCGAAGACAACATCGCCAGCGAACTGCAGCAGCTGATCACCGACGGCGAGCCAAGAGAGGCAATGCTCAAGGGATATGCCGGCATCAGAGAATCGCTCGGAGAGAAGAAGGCGGCTGAGAACGCGGCAAACATAATATGGGACCTCGGAATGAGGGACTAAGCAATCAAAAGAAACATAAAGCATATATATGGCTAACATTAAAATTTCAACATCTTTAGGCGACATCTTCGTGCGCCTCTACGACGAAACACCAAAACATCGCGACAACTTCATAAAGCTCGCCAAAGAGGGATATTTCGACGGAACTCTGTTTCATCGGGTGATAAAGGATTTCATGATCCAAGGCGGCGACCCCGACAGCAAGGGCGCACCGGCAGGAAAGAATCTGGGAACCGGCGGACCGGACTATACCATACCGGCAGAGTTCGTGTATCCGCAGCTCTTCCATAAGCGTGGTGCACTGAGTGCCGCCCGTCTCGGCGACGAGGTGAACCCGGAGCGTGAGAGCAGCGGAAGCCAGTTTTATATAGTCTGGGGAAAGACCTACAAGAAATCGGAACTGCAGCAGATGGAAAGACAGATGGAGATGCAGCAGGAGCAGACGATATTCAACCAGCTCGCACGCGAGAACCGCGACAAGATATTGGAACTGCGCCGCAACCGCGACCGCGCCGGACTGCAGGAACTGCAAGACGAGCTCGTGGCAGAGACCAAGGCGATAAGCATGGAGAAGGGAAAGCCCACATTTACCGACGAGCAGCGTGAGGCTTACACCACCATCGGCGGCACACCTTTCCTCGACAACCAATACACCGTGTTCGGCGAAGTGACCGAGGGACTCGACGTGGTGGAGAAGATACAGGCTTGTGAGACATCACGTGCCGACCGCCCCGTGGAGGACATCAGCATGACGGTGGAAATCATGGAGGATTAGCAAGCCCTAATAACCGATTGGGATTAAAACGGAGACACTGAGAGATGACAGCAGATGAAATAATAACGAAACTCGGACATAAAGGCGTAAAGGCAACGGCAAACAGGATTCTGGTATATCGCATGCTGGAAGAGTCTGACCATCCCGTCAGCCTTGCCGACATGGAGCGGCTCAACCTGTCGATGGACAAGTCGAGTATCTTCCGTGTGCTCACACTGTTCATGGAACACGACGTCGTGCACTCGTTCGAAGACGGACGCGGCATCCTCAACTACGAGTTATGCAGAAGCGACGGCAAATGCAGCCAAAGCGACAACCACGTGCATTTCTACTGCGAGTCGTGCCAGCGCTCGTTCTGTCTCGACGACATACACATCCACGACATTCCGCTGCCCGACGGATTCTACGCCCACTCCCTCTCGTTCGTGGTCAAGGGAGAATGTGCCGAATGCAGACGCAAGAACCATAACCAATAGCCGACAGCCCCGCACACTGGCAGCAAGAAGGGCATAAAGACTGCAAGAACATCATAAATAAATATCACACCGCATTTCAAGCATGCGCCGGGATTCACTGGGTCCCGGCGCATGTTTTTATTTCCACACCATATCGTCTTTGCAACCCGATTGCAACACAATTACCATACCTTTGCAAACGAACGAAAGCAATAACGGATATCATTCAAATACATTCTTTATTCGCATTGCTTAACCTTCGATTCCAAACAACGATTCCCGCTTAATGGAAAGCTACAGACTAAGAAAATATTAAAACATATAGATATGGATAAGAAAAAACTCACAAGAATCATACTCACCGCGGTGTTGCTCGTCATTGCCGTGGCTATAGAAAAGACAATGGGGCTCGAGGTGTGGCAACTGCTGCTGGTTTATCTCGTGCCATTCCTTCTCATCGGCTACGACGTAATCGGTGAGGCTATAGAGGGAATAATGGAAGGCGAAGTGTTCGACGAAAACTTTCTGATGTGTATCGCCACCATCGGAGCTATGCTCATAGGATTCCTGCCGGGAGCAGAGACCGAATTTCCCGAAGCGGTGTTCGTGATGCTTTTCTTCCAGTTGGGCGAACTCTTCGAGCACTACGCCGAAGACAACAGCCGCAAGTCTATCTCACACCTTATGGAGATACGTCCCGACACGGCAAACGTGGTGAGAAACGGCAAGACACAGGTCGTCAGCCCCGACAGTGTGGCGGTGGGCGAGACAATCATCGTGCGCCCTGGCGAGAAGATACCCCTCGACGGCAGGATAACCGAAGGCGAGACAAGCCTCAACACCATGGCGCTCACCGGCGAGAGCATGCCGAGAAGCGTGGGCGTGGGCGACGGGATATGCTCTGGCTGCGTGAACCTGTCTGGCGTGATAAAGATGACCGTAGAGAAATCGTTCAGCCAATCCACAGTGAGCAAGATTATCGACCTCGTGGAGAATGCTACAGACAAGAAATCGAAGAGCGAGACATTCATCTCCAAGTTCGCAAAAATATACACTCCGGTAGTGGTATACGTGGCATTGGCATTGGCTTTCGTGCCGCCGTTCTTGTCAGACGACTATCTCAGTGCCCTGCCCGTATGGGTCAACCGTGCACTGACATTCCTCGTGGTGTCGTGTCCCTGTGCATTGGTAATCAGCGTTCCGCTCACGTTCTTCGCCGGCATCGGCGGAGCATCCAGACGGGGTATTCTCATCAAGGGCTCCAACTATATGGACACGCTGGCAAAGACCGGTGTGGTGGTGTTTGACAAGACCGGCACGCTGACGAAGGGCAAGTTTGAGGTGGAAGCCATACATCCAAGTGATTTCGACGAACAGGAGCTGCTGCATCTCGCCGCCCATGTGGAACGCTATTCCACACATCCGATAGCCGTTTCACTGAAGACGGCGTTCGGCAACGAGGATGACGGTTGCCGCGTGGAAAATGTGGAGGAGATTGCCGGCAAGGGAGTGAAGGCCATTGTGAACGGCAGGACGGTGTATGTGGGCAACTCCAAGCTGATGGAAAGCATCGGTGCCGGGTGGCACCAGTGTCATAAGGTGGGCACCATCGTCCATGTTGCCGTAGACGGCACGTATGCCGGACATATCGTGGTGACCGATGTGATAAAGGATGACGCCAAGGAGGCGATAAGCCGCATGAAGGAAACTGGTGTGGAAAAGACAGTGATGCTCACCGGCGACCGACACGAGGTGGGCGAATATGTAGGCAAGGAACTTGGCATCGACGAATGCCACACCGAACTGATGCCTGCCGACAAGGTGGAGATGATGGAGAGCGTGATGAAAGGAAAGTCGGCTGACAAAAAGGTAGTCTTCGTTGGCGACGGCATCAACGACGCTCCCGTATTGGCACGTGCCGATGTGGGTGTGGCGATGGGAGCCCTCGGCAGCGATGCGGCGATAGAGGCTGCCGACATGGTGATTATGGACGACAAGCCGTCGAAGATAGCCACAGCGATAAGAATAGCACGCCGCACGATAGCCATCGCCATGCAGAACGTGGTGTTCGCGATATTCATCAAACTGCTCGTTCTCGTGCTTGCCGCCTTCGGACTGGCGACGATGTGGATGGCGGTGTTTGCCGATGTCGGCGTGACGGTAATTGCCGTGATAAATGCCATGAGGGCATTGAAGGTGAAGAACTTGTAAGATACAACTCCCCCAAACGTTCTAATGACCGTTGGGGGAGTTTTTTTTGTTTGACGCCGGTTCTTATTTCCTCACTGCCTTGGCATCCAACGGATTGTCGGGCCAACAGTGTTTGGGATAGCGGCGCTTCAGTTCTTTTCTCACGTCAAAGTATGTCTCACGCCAGAAATTGGCGAGGTCTTGAGTGAGCTGCACCGGTTTGAATCCCGGAGAGAGCAGTTCCATAAGCAGCGGTTGTCTGCCGTCGTCTACAGTAGGTGTCTCCGTCATACCGAAACATTCCTGCAGCCTTACGCTCACCACCGGTGCTGCCGCCCCCTGGCGATAGTCGATGCGTATCCTGCTGCCCGTAGGCACTACGACATGTTCAGGAGCGAGCCGGTCTATCTCCTGCTGCTTGTCGTATGGTATCGTTGCCCAGATGATGTCTCTCAAGTCCAGTTTTTTCATCTCTGCCACAGATGTCATGACTCTGTTGCCTTCAACGAGATACATAGGCAGCCAACTGCCCGCCGTCTGCATCAGATGTGGAGTTGAGATATCAGGCAGTTCCATGTCGGGATGCCAGGCGGCAACGGCAGCCACACGGTTCTGGAGTCTCGCCACGCCATCGTTCCAGTCCAGCATACTCAGTCCGTCTTTTCTCACGGCATCACACACAATCTCCACCACCCTGTCCTTGTCGGCATCATGTATCGGTTTGCTGCCGACGATGAGTTTCCCGATTCTCTGCTCCCTTCGCATCACCACCATGCCCTCTTTTGAGTTCCAAGCCACATTGTCAAATGAAGTTGTCTCCATCTGTTCCACATCAACCGGTGCGGCAAGATATATACGTCCGCCATTGCTCTGTGAATAGAGAGACGCCACGGCAATCCATTTGCTTGCCGACAGGGCATCGGTGACAGGCAGCGAAGCATTGTCGCCACTGGCAAGCCTGTAGCCTCCAACATCGTCGGTAGCCATCGCCACACGTTCCGGATAGGCATAGGCAATCAGCAGTCCGGCGTCGCTGGCATCTATGGCGGCATTGTCTTCATCGGCTCCTGTCATGCGCTGGTATTCCCGTGATATCATAGCGATGCGTTGCCAACGACCTACGTTCTTCTTGCTCCTGCACGAACGCAATACTCCTATACGTATCGTCAAGTCGGCGGACTCTTCGGCAGTCAGCGGGTCTTTCTCTTCGAGGATAGCGGCAATGTCGCATGCCAGACTTTTCATCTCCCTTGTACGGCATCCCAATATCATCCTTGCCACACGGGGATGGCAGGGCATAGCAGCCATCTGTCTTCCCATGGCGGTTATCGCGCCGTCGGCATCCACGGCTCCGAGGAGCTTCAGGAGATGCTGTGCCTTGCCTACGCTGCCTGCTGACGGTGGAGTGATCCATGGCAGCGAAAGGATGTCTCTCTCGCCGAATGCCGCCACCTGCAGCAGCATCGGAGCGAGGTCGGCTTCTTCTATCTCCGGCCGGCGCTGGTCGGCAAGCTGGTTCTCCGTTGCCACGGTCCAGAGGCGGTAGCAGGTTCCTGCCGCCACTCGTCCGGCACGTCCCGTTCGCTGCGTCATCATATCCTTGCTAATGGCAACGGTATCGAGATGAGTGAGTCCGCTGCGGGCATTGAACACTGGGCGGCGACACAGTCCGGCATCCACCACTACTCTCACTCCTTCAATAGTGAGCGAGGTCTCTGCCACCGGCGTGGCAAGGACCACCTTGCGCTTTCCTACGGCAGAGGGGGCTATCGCCCTGTGTTGCGCCTCTGGCGAGAGGTTGCCGTAGAGGGGCATCACGGCAGTTGGCAGCAAAGAGTCGCCCAGCAGGTCTGCCACTCTTTGTATCTCTGCCTGTCCTGGCAGAAACACCAGTATGTCGCCATCGCTCTCTCTATGCGCCCTGCTCACCATGCGTGCCACGGCAAGCGGAATATCGGCGTTGCGACGGGAGGATGCCATTGCTATAGTGTCGTCGTCGGCATGGACCACCTCAACCGGGAACATCCTTCCCTGGCTCTCCACCAATGGGGCATGCAATGTACGGCAGAGTGATGTGGCATCAATCGTTGCCGACATCAATACGAGGCGCAGGTCATCACGAAGGAGAGTCTGCGACTGTCTGACGAGGGCAAGGGCGAGGTCGGAATTGATGCTGCGCTCATGAAACTCGTCGAAGATAACTACAGACACTCCGTCGAGCGTAGGGTCATCCACGAGCATACGGAGGAACACTCCCTCTGTGACAACTTCTATGCGCGTTGCCTCAGAGACGCGGCTCTCGAAACGCACTCGATAGCCAACGGTCTTCCCCACAGGTTCTCCCAATATCTCTGCCATACGTTCGGCAATCTGCCGCGCTGCCAGGCGCCTTGGTTCAAGCATCATTATCTTTCCGGCGGCAGTCCCTGCCATGATGGTGAGCGGCAGGAGTGTGGACTTTCCTGCTCCCGGCGGTGCCGTGACGACAAGAGAATTCTTCTCGTCGAGCTTTCTGTTCACATCCTTGGCTATGTCGGCTGCCGGCAACGTGGCACACCTGGATATTATGTCGTCTATAGTCATCAAAATCATCTTTTATTGTTCTTCTGCATGCAAAAGTAATAGTAATGATTATTGTTTTCAAACTTTTATTGATAATTTTGCACCCTCTGATATTTATAATCTTTCATCCAGAAAAGACAATAGTCAATTCATGACAAACAAACAAGAATCAATAACAACGACAATGTTAGAAAAACTCTTCGGCTTCGATCCTGCGAAGCACAACATCAAGACGGAGGTCATGGCTGGTATCACCACCTTCCTCACGATGGCATACATCCTTGCCGTTAACCCAAGCATCTTTGCGGTACTCGCCTCCAAGGGCATGGACACCAACGCCGTGTTCACCTCAACGGCTCTTGCTGCCATAATCGGAACACTGATGATGGCGATATACGCCAAGAAGCCGTTCGGACTCGCTCCAGGCATGGGCCTCAACGCCTTCTTCGTGTTCACCGTGTGTCTCACCATGGGATACTCATGGCAGTTTGCACTCACGGCGATACTCATCGAGGGACTGATATTCGTGATTCTCACAATGACACGCATACGAACCCTTATCGTTGACTCCATACCGGCTTCAATCAAGCGGGCGATAGGAGCCGGAATCGGTATCTACATAGCGTTTATCGGACTGAAGAATGCGGGCATCATAGTGGAGAGCTCCGCCACTCTCGTCACCATCGGCGACCTGCCTCACGGTTCGGCATTGCTCGGTTCGATAGGCATTGTGCTCACGTCGGTGCTCATTGCCAGACGCGTGCCGGGAGCATTGCTCATCGGAATCCTCGCCACATCGCTGATAGGAATTCCAATGGGAATAACGAAATTCCAGGGAATAATGGACACTCCGCCGTCTATAGCACCTATTTTCTGCCAGTTTGAATTCCACAACATTTTCACTATCGACATGGCAATCGTAGTGTTCACGTTCCTGTTCATCGACATGTTCGACACCATGGGCACACTTGTCGGCGTATGCACCAAGGCCGGCATGATGAGAAAGGACGGACGCATTCCTGGTCTGAACAAGGCTTTCATGGCTGATGCCGTGGCAACGATGGCTGGAGCGTGTCTGGGAGCAAGCACCACAACGACTTATGTGGAGAGTGCCGCCGGTGTGGCACAGGGCGGAAGAACCGGTCTCACAGCTTTTGCCACGGCTCTCTGCTTCGTCGTGGCTCTCTTCTTCGCTCCCATCTTCCTCGCCATTCCGGCTGCCGCCACTACTCCCGTTCTCGTCATCGTGGGACTCTTCATGCTGTCGCCGATAAAGGACATCGACCTGAACAACTACACCGAAGCCATCCCCGCATTCATCACCATCGTGATGATGCCGTTGTCATACAGCATCTCCGACGGCATCCTCTGCGGCATCATAGCATACGTTGCCATAAACATTCTGTGCTGCAACTGGAAGAAGCTCAACCCTACTCTCTATATCCTCGCGGCATTGTTCGTGATGAAATACATATTCATCTGACCGTATGACACCAACCATATCATTCATCAAGGAGAAATTCGACGAATACAACAGGATGATGTTCGACGGCAAACTGCCCGACATACCCATAAGGCTAAGCAACGCCAAAGGATTTCTCGGCATGTGCTGCTTCAAGAAGAAACGCAGCGGATTGATGGGCAAGGTGGTGAACTATGACTTCGTGCTGCGCATCAACACACGGTTTGACCTGCCGCAGGAAATCGTGGAGGATACCATCATACATGAGATGATACACTACTACATCGCCAGCAACCAACTGAAGGACACGAGTGCCCACGGACAACTGTTCCGCACGATGATGAACGGCATAAACGCCAGATTCGGCAGACACATAGCCATATCACACAAACCTACGGAAACGCAACGTCAGCAGGCACGGGAAGGCAGACGGTCATGGCATGTGGTGGCTGTGGTGACCTTCACCGACGGACGCACAGGAGTGAAGGTGCTGCCAAGAATAGTGGAACGGATAACCTACTACTACAACAAGGTGCTCTCGGCAAAGGATGTATCGGCAATACAGCTCTATATGAGCGACGACACTTTCTTCAACCAGTTTCCCAACTCCTCCGCACTCAAGGTTTCGATATGCGAAGAAGAAACGCTTAAGAGTCATCTCGCCGATGCGGAACGCATGGAATGCGACGGCAAAAGAATAATCCGCAACAGATGAGAGCCTCAACGAAAAGGCTATAATGACAACTCAGACAACGATAATGACTTGACAAGGCGACAACAACCAGATACTGTCATCATGAACAGGGCTGAACTCCATACCAGTGAAGTTCAGCCCTGATTGTTTTATATAGCCTTGGGGTATCTTTGTTTTGCAGACATCTCTACCACGAGCAAGGGTATCATGCCCATAATCCTATGGAATGGAATACTCGCCACGGGACAGCAACAATATAAAATCATCTTATTTAGGTATTTCACACAAGACAAAACAGCTGTATATTTGCCACCAACAAAAATACAGACCTATCATGTGTTATCCGACTTCAAGAAAGTCGCCAGAATAAGGAAAAAGTGAAGACCAATAACAATAAATATATAGTTGCCGCAATGCTGCTGATGACAAGCATGACGACAAATGCCGACAGTCTGAAAGGACGGATTATAGACGCTGCAACGAGTGAAGCAATACCTTATGCCACAATGACAATCACCGGAACCGACGGGAAAAAGCATACCATGGTGAGCGACATCGATGGCTATTTCAACATCGACGGTCTGACGGGCAACAGATACACCGTCAGCGTGTCTTATCTCGGGTATTCCACCACAACATTCAGCTATAGCAATACCGACAATAGGGGAGCCGGAATAACCATAAAGATGAAACAGGACAGCAGAATGCTGAACGAGGTTGTGGTGACTGCCCATGAGTCGCAAGGCATAACGACATCATCGGTAATCGACCGCAAAGCCATCGAACACCTGCAGCCGTCGAGTTTCACCGACCTGCTCTCACTCCTGCCAGGAGGTTCCACACAATTGCCCGATCTGACCAATTCAAACTCCATCAGACTGCGACAGGCCGGCACGGGAGGCAGCAACTACGACGTGAGTTCCATGGGAACAGTGTTCGTTACCGACGGCATCCCCATCAACAGCAACGCTGACATGCAGATGGTGAAACAGGCCTCCAGCAACGCTGCCGGTGACCCTGATGCCGGGCGCAACCACACGACAAGCGGTGTGGACATGCGCAGCATCCCTACTGACAACATCGAGAGTGTGGAGGTGATAAGAGGCATTGCTCCTGTGGAATACGGTGACCTGACGAGTGGAGTGGTCCTAATAAAACGCAAGCTCAAAGCCACCCCATTTGAGGCCCGCTTCAAGGCAGACTCCTACAGCAAACTGGTTTATGCAGGCAAAGGAATGCAGTTCGGCAGCTTCATAATGAATCTGGGCCTTGACTTCCTCGACGCCAAGGCAGACCCACGGAATCCTATGACCAACTACAAACGACTGACGGCATCAGCCCGTCTGCAAGACTCGTGGTCCATCGGTGACATGAGGCTCCGCTGGAGGAGCAACTACGACTACACGGGGTCGTTTGACGACGAGAAACACGACCCCGAAATTCTCAAGCAGAAAGACGACAACTACAAATCCAGCTACAACCGATTCGGCATGACCCACTCTCTGCTTCTATCCCCAGGAAAGGAATCCGCATTGAAATCTCTCAGCCTTGATATCGCCCTTGCCTATGAATGGAGCAAGATTGAGCAGCAGAAAAGCATCAGCCTGAGCCGCGACATGGCGGCATCCACATCACTCGAAGAGGGCGAACACGACGGTCTTTACCTGCCCTACCATTATATATCCAACGTAACCGTAGACGGCAAACCGCTCAACCTCTTCGCCAAGATGAAAGGTGTATTCGCCATGACCACAGGCAGAATGGGGCATAACATCAATGCTGGAGCAGAATGGAAAATGGACAAGAACTACGGCAGAGGACAACAGTATGACCCGGCACGCCCCATCAGCCCCGGCACGCCCTACCGTCCACGCATATACAGCCATATACCGGCTATGCACCAACTGAGTTTCTATGCGCAAGACAACATCACGCTACCTTTCGGCGGCAACCTGCTATCGGCACAGATTGGAGTGAGGGGAAGTTCTCTGGCAAATCTCAGCAGCAGATACAAGATGAGCGGAAAGGTATACATCGACCCAAGACTGAATCTGCAATGGAGATTCCCCGAAACCGACATCGCCGGAAAGCCGATGACCATAGACGTGAACGGCGGATGGGGACGACAGACAAAATACCCCACCCTTCTCCAGATTTATCCCGACAGGATATATACCGACCTCATAGAGTTGAACTATTACAATCTCACCCCCGAATACAAACGGCTCTATCTGCATACATACATCGACGACCCCACGAACTACAGCCTGCAACCTGCGCGCAACGACAAATGGGAAATGAGATTGGGAATGCAATACAACGGGAATTCCCTGAGCGTCACATACTTTCATGAGCGGATGAACGACGGATTCCGCAGTTCGTCGCAGGTTAGGCCATACAGCTATCGCGACTACGAAGAGAACGCCATCAACGGCAACACGCTCACAGCCAAGCCTTCACTTGAGAACCTGCCATACAGCGACAAAAAGATTCTCGGCATCTACTCCATGACGACCAACGGCAGCAGAATGATAAAGGAGGGCATAGAATGGCAGATGGCAACAAAGCGCATAGAGGCTATCATGACGCGTCTCACCGTAAACGGGGCATGGTTCAAGACCACATATACGAACAGCGAACCGATGTTCAGCAGAAACTCAACAGCCGTGATTGAAGGCACACCTGTAAACGATCTTTACATAGGATATTACGACAACAGGACCGGAAGCGTGAGGGAACAGTTCAACACAAACTTCATGGCAGACACCTACATTCCGCGGCTCAACCTGTCGTTCTCCATCACGGCAGAATGTATGTGGTATACATCATCGCAGTCAATACGCAGCAATGGCGTGCCGCTGAAGTATATGGACTACAACGGGAACATACACGAATTCACCGATGAATGCAAGAGCGATACATACCTACAGTGGCTAGTAAACAAATACAACGACTCGGCATGGCTCAAGCAAAAGGTGCCTTTCTACATGTTTCTCAACCTGAAGGTGACCAAAGACTTCGGCAAGTGGATGAAGATAGCCCTCTTCATAAACCGCATGATAGACTATATGCCCGACTATACCACGAACAGCGGACTGAAAGTAAGACGCACGTCAAAACCATATTTCGGAATGGAATTGAACTTCTCTGTATAGCACTGACATACAAACATGATATTGAAACCATATAAGAAACAATAAAACAAATATGATATGAAGACATTCAAACTATTTATTATCCTGGCATGCATAATGGGAATAGCATCATGCAGCAACGACGACGGTGCGTCTATTGACACCACACCCACAGACATGAAAATGGTTTTCCAACTACCTGAAGGATACGGAAACGACGCCACGCTAACCGGCATCAGCATCACGCTGACCGACATCAACACGCAGAAGAAAACGACCATAAGCGGTGAGGCCGACGACAGCAAAACCGTTACGCTGAAAAGCATTCCGGGCGGTTACTACAGGATTGACGCTTCGGGAAAGCTGAACTACAGGAACAAGGACCTCGTGAGCAAGACAGTGGATGTACTGGCATA
Organism: Oscillibacter sp.; assembly: GCA_963594595.1. Taxonomy (GTDB): domain Bacteria; phylum Bacteroidota; class Bacteroidia; order Bacteroidales; family Bacteroidaceae; genus Prevotella. Next base: position 14,028 of record CAVBFA010000038.1, read on the forward strand.
CAGCGAGGGAGTGATACTGACAAGAGAATCGCCTGTGGCAGAACTGAAACTACAAGTGACTTCACAACCCGACGCCGACCCTGCCGACATTGCCTACAGAGGATTCGTGCTTGGCGAAATATTCTGTGCCGGCACGGCAAACAAACAGGGCAACTATTATTATGCCGACAAATACTTCATCATATACAACAATACCGACCACGTGCTGTATGCCGATTCGCTCGTCATTGCCGAAAGCGACTTTCTGACCACCATGAAGCAGACATATACACCAGACATCATGGCAACGGACATGGCTGTAAGCGCCATGTATATGATTCCCGGCAGCGGCCACGACGTGCCGGTACAGCCGGGCGGCAAACTGTTTGTAGTGGACAATGCCGTGAACCACACCGTGGCAAACCCGAATTCATGGAACATGACAACGGCCGACTACGAATGGTATGACGAAAGCACAAACCCACAGTATACCGACATCGACAACCCCAACGTGCCCAACCTGGAGCGCATATACAGCAGTACGTTGACGCTTTGGAGCCCTCACACACAGGGTTTCAAATCATATGCCCTCGCCAGGATGCACACCGACAAGAAGACTTTCCTCACCGACTACATGTATGACTACACATACCATCTCGTGGGACAGACCGGCGAGGCTGACATGACGGGAAGCTCATACCGTCTGCCAAACAGCTGGATACTGGATGCAGTGAACATGAGCGTACCGGCTCTTTTCCAATGGATAGTGACATCGCCCACACTCGACAAGGGATATACATACTGTGCGGATTTCGGTTGGGACGACAGCCGCTACGGAAAGAGCGTGCGCCGAAAGGTGGCATCAATGGACCAGGGCCGTGCCATACTGCAAGACACCAACAATTCTACCGATGACTTCGAACCACGTGCCAAGGCTGATCCATTCCATGTGTTCGCCAAATGATCTCACCACTAATGAACGACAGAATCTATAGAACCGCATTTCTGCTGCCGCTTGCAATGGCAACGATGGCAACATACGCCAACGACAGCATATTATACTCAAAGGCTGAAACAGAGCTCGCAAGGATGCAAGTCATTCAGGAGCTGTTCCATTCACCTGCCCTGAGGAATATAATGCATGTCAATTCCCTGTCGGAAGTGACAATAAAAGGACTGCTTTCGCCGGCAACGGCTGCAAAGATTCCACAACTCGGAAACGGCGGGAAGAGCATGACGGTGGAGGCACGCAGCTTCCAGCATCTCGGCAAGAGCAGCCTGGTATGGGGCAACGCTTCATACGAAAACGGAAGGAAATATGATGTGGTATGGAACGAAACAAGCGATTTCATGCAGCTTTATCCCTACGTCATGGGGGATCCACGTGGCGGCGACACCAAATTTGAGGAATACAGGCTCGACGGAGGCTATTCGGCAAGACACGGAAAACTGCACTACGGCGTGGAACTGGGTTACCGGGCTTTGTCGGAATACCGCGACCGTGACCCCAGACCCAACAACACCGTGGCAGACCTCTATGCTAAGGCCGGCGTGGGATATGCCATAACAGAGGCGTATGCATTGGCTGCCGACATCAATGGTGGGAAATACAAACAGACCAACGAACTGTCATATTTCAACGAGCTCGGTGCACAGAAGGAATATCATCTGACAGGCATCTGCAACGACTTCGCCAGATTCTCAGGGGCAAGCAACAACACGTTTTTCAAGGGTTACGGCTTGGGCGCCGCATTGTCTGCAGCTCCAGTCAGCGGATACGGATTGACGGCAACGGCAGGATACCAGTTTACGCAAAGAGAAAAGATACTCACCGACCTGAACCGTCTGCCGCTGCACAAGCTGTGCATCAACAAGTTTTATGCAAACGCAGGATATATCACGGAGCGATATGGCATCAGACTATGCGGAGATTACAGTCAGCGGCGGGGCAACGACAATCTGTTCGGCGACCCGTCGGGTAATGTATATCCACAAATAGGCTCCAAAGAGCAGTATAGCGGCAGCGTGGCAGACATCAGCATTGACGGCTATTGGCTCACGGCATCACCGGGGGGATTCATCTGGGAGATACGGCCAAAGGCAAGCATGACAATGGTGACCAACAAGCACAAGGACTCCGGCAACCGGCTCGACACCAACGACATGACAGTCTGCATCAACGGTGGAACGAAATACATCTTCGGCAAGAACATGGTCAGCGTCAAAGCCGACATAATGTACCGCCACAATATCAGCTCCAAGACAGGAATATACAGCAGTTGCAACGAGAACCTTACTGCCACGATGCTGCGAATCGGCGAATATTTCGCAAAAGGCGAGACCGCCTTCGGCATCAATGCCGGATATTCAAGGAGAGTATGGGGCAACAAGGCACTGACCGTCGGACTGAGTTGGCAGCATGGCATATATCTCGGCAACTGCTGCGACAACAGGTACGAAACAACTTTGGCAATGACATTATAGACGAATGTCAAAAAGAAACATATAAAGGAATAAACAAGAAACAAACAAAACCACAACAAACAAAAATTCATCAGATTATGAAAAGACAATTACTGTTCATAGCCAGCATCATGGTTTCTGCAGCAAGCATGGCACAAAGCTTCTCCGGCGGAACCGGAACTGCAGCCGACCCGTATCTTATCAGCAATGTGAACGACCTGAAGGAATTGAGCACGATGGTTGACACTCCTGGAGAAGGTGACACTCAGCAGACATACGGAAAGTATTTCAAACTCACGCAGGACATCACGGAACCATTCAAATACATGATAGGACTGGAGGGATTCTTCAAAGGCGACTTCAACGGCAACGGACACTGCATCAACCTGGACATCGACATGGCGACAGACGATTATGTGGGACTTTTCGGTACCGTGAAATCCGGATCCGTACACGACCTCGCCGTAAAAGGTTCTGTAAAGGGCAGAAGATACGTGGGCGCCATCGTGGCAAACCCCACCAACGAAGCAACTCTCTATAACCTCGCGAACTACGCCACGGTGACTTCTTCGTATTCAAGCATCGCATACGTCGGTGGCGTCATCGGCGGTATCATATCACAAAGCGACGGCACATCAGGAGGGGCTACCGTAAGCCGATGCGCCAACTACGGCACAGTGAGTTGCGACGGAGGCGCCGTGGGCGGTGTGATTGGATATTCCGGACAGGCGGTGGGCAACACCATAAGCGACATAGCCAACTACGGATACGTGGAGAACAAAGGTGCACAACGTGTCGGCGGTGCCATCGGAAACCCGATGTGGAACGACAAGATACACCGCATCGCCAACTTCGGAACAATGAGCAGCAACAACATTTCCGGCTGTATAGGCAATTCAAACCCTACCGACCTCGGTGAGATTTTCTATGACAGGCAATATGCCCATAACTCTCTGGAAATACCGGCACAGGAGAAAAACACGACGGAAATGACTGGCGGACAGATGAAGGCGCTGCTCGGCGAAGATTGGGTCTATGCTGACGGACTGTTGCCACGCCCCAATATGGAAGGACTGGAAAACAGCGATATCGCCATACTGTATGCCACACCTGTATTGCTTGCCGACGGCGACTATCTGCAGAAAGTGACAAAGGACTTCCGCGTGTCTTTGGGCAATACGGCATACGGCAACGTAAGTTGGACCGCAAAGAACGGTCTTGTAGAAATCACAGAAGACGGGAAAGCTACCATTAAGGGCTATGGCAAGGAAACACTCACCGCTTCGCTCAACGGCGAAACGAGATGCATCGACATCAACATCTGCTCCACCAACGGCATCAATGACATCACTGCGGCGAAGAAGGACTGCGGCGTATGGTATGACATCTACGGACGAAAGACCGACAGGACCACACGTGGCATCTACATACACAACGGCAAAAAGATTGTAGTAAGATGAAAAGGATAACATCATCTATAATGGCGCTGGTTACCGCACTGCACATCAATGCGGTGCCGGCAAACCAGCGCCCTTTTGTATATACGCAGCCCGACGGCAGGCAGTTCACGCTAACTCTCGTCGGCGACGAGCATGCACATACGTATAGGGACAGCCAGGGATATGCCGTAACGATCTGTGATGACGGCTTCGTGGTCAGACTGGCTGAAAAGGCTGAAACACTGCTGAAGGCAAAAAGAATCGAGGCTATAAACGAAAAGAGAATGCTGACGGCAGGACTGAAAAACACCTTTCGTCCAGCCCCGGGGAAAGACACCCGCGGACTCATAATCCTCGTAAATTTCGATGATCTCAAATTCAACAACACAAAAGAGGAAATCCACAAACAGATGAACGACGAGGGATACAGCAAGAACGGAGCTACGGGGTCGGCACGTGATTATTTCATCGCACAGTCGTCCGGCCAGTTCCAGCCTACATTCGACGTCGTTGGTCCGGTGAATCTTGACATGCCATACAGATACTACGGGGCAAACGACAAAAAGGGAAGCGACAAGAATTCTGCTGTAATGATATTCTCTGCCGTGCAGAAGGCTGCAAACGACGGATTCGTCAATCTGAACGATTATGACACCGACAACGATGGCATCGTAGACATGGTATATATAATATATGCCGGACTTGGCGAGGCTGACGGCGGAGATGCCAATACGGTGTGGCCTCACATGTGGAACCTGCAAGGCAGCGCAATGTTTGCCAACCAAAGAATCCAGGACAAACGACTGGGACTATATGCCTGTTCGGCAGAATACCGTACGGACAGGTTTGCGGATGAGGGGAAATCATTCAGCGGAATAGGAACGTTTTGCCATGAATTCGGCCATTGCCTTGGTTTGCCAGACATATACGACGTTTCATACAGCGGCGGCTACGGGATGGGGACATACGACATCATGTCGAGCGGGTCATATCTGAACAACGGCAATACTCCGCCAAACTACAGTGCCTTTGAACGATACAGCATGGGATGGCTGATGTATGACGACATCACAACGGATCGGGACATCACGCTATCGACAATATCTGAGAGCAACACCGCAATAAGACTCTCGTCGCCAACCTCTCCCAACGAGTATTTCATACTTGAAAACCGCCAGCAGGATGGTTGGGACGCATATCTGCCTGCTTGCGGACTGATGATTACCCACATAGACTATGATGAAGAAGTATGGAACAACAACACTGTGAACAATGATCCCAACCACCAGCATGTGATGATGATGGCGGCTGACAACAGTTGGGCAACGTCTACACAAAGCGGTGACCTCTATCCCGGACTCCTTGACAACACATCGTTTACCGATACATCAATACCGAATTCTCTGCTTTGGGACGGCACGCCACTCAACAAGCCCGTAACGGATATCAAGATGACGGAAGCGGGAATCAGTTTCCATGTGGGTGTCAATGCCACGGGCATATCATCTGTTGACTTCTGGCAGAAAGCAGATGGAAGGTCTTTCGACATTGAAGGAAGGGAATTACTTACTGACAGAAAGCAGACCGGCAAATCATCATTGGGCATCACAATAGTGAATGGCAAGAAAATCATCAATTAGGATTAAAAACGAAACGGTCATCAGACCGTTAAACCCAAAATCGGTCATCAGGGCTTGCTTGGATTTGGAATACGAGAACAGGGCTGAACTTCACACACAAGAAGTTCAGCCCTTATTATTTACCCGCATAGGAGATGCCTGGTCTGCATCATCTAACTACCTTCCTCATGGTCTTGCCGTCTCTCACAATATATATTCCCTTAGGCAGGACGGAGGAGTCTATGCGCATGCCATTGAGGTCGTAAACCTCCTTGCCCTGGAGAACGGCATCGGCAGACACACCGTTGATGGCAGACACCACCTTGTTCTCCTGAACCACGACAATCTTCATCTCTCCCACTCCATCGGTGATGGTGATGGTGGCATCACGCTTGTCGATGCCGGCAGGCAATGCGGAATATTCTATCTGCAGGTCGTCGGCGGTATATTCTCCGGGCTCGCTTACCACCTTACACCACTGTTCGTCCGACGTTGCCGTCTTCCATCCGAGCTTCGAGAAGATGGTCTTTGTGGCTACTCCTGCTTCCTTGTCCACAAACACGGTGTCGTTGTCTACCGTCACCTCTCCCTTGTCGCTGACTTTCGCCGACACCATCACGGAGTGTTTCACCACCGGGAATACGGCAAGCGATGTCTGTCCGCCAGGGGCAGCCTGGAAATATCCCGTCAGAGGGCGCCACTCTCCATTCTTCAGCATATAGGCGGTGTTGCCGTGGTCGCGCATCGGAGCCATGGCGAAGGCGCATTCCATAGCGTCGTTTTTCTCCGGAATGCCGTCGATGACAACGAAGAACTCATCGTTGATGACATAGTCCTTGCTGAGCTGCACCTCCACCACTCCGTCGTTGGTGGTCAGCGCATAGTTCAGTTCTGTCATCGTCCACGTGTCGAGCAGGTCTATCTTCTGGTCGGGGAGTCCGTCTTTTGATGTATAGAGCGAGAACGACACATTGGCAATCTGGTCTATGAGTTCCTCTGCCGAGGCTTTGGTGAAGTTGACATACATACCGGTGAGGAGCATCGGTGTGGATGGCTTGGAGAATTTCTCCGCCCATGCCGTGATGCCGAGTTTGTTGGCTCCCGGCAGGGTAAGGTTGCCATCGGTGAAATTGGTCTGATAGCCGTCCTTGGGTTCGAAATTCGTGATGTAGCCGTCGAACTGCACCTGCACGCTGTCGTCCAGGAACGTGTAGCCGGTCTCGTTCTGGGCAATGTGGGTGACATACCATTTGTTCATCTTCTCATGACTGAAATCCACGTCCTTGGTTGTGAATATGCCCTTTGGCGTGAATATAGGGTCGGTGTTGTTTTTCAGTTCATACTCTGAATATATCGCCCATGAATACTGGTCGGGGAATCCTGTAGAGCGGTCGGTGTAATGCAGGGTGGCGAGCGGTGCCACCATACGCATCCTCGTGGTGAGGTCGCGGAATTCTGCCGGCCATCCCACCTGTGCCGTCGGCTCCTGTCCTTCAACGCTTACGAAGGCAGTCTTGGTAACCTCGTCTTCTTCATCGCCGGCTTTCACTTTCAGCGTTACGTCGTAGTTGCCGGGCTTGGTGTAATATACGGTAGGGTTCTGGTCGGTAGAGGTCTCCGGCGTACCGCCGGGGAATGTCCATTCCCACGACTCTGGGGCGCCGGCGGAGAGGTCGGCAAACTGTATCTCCTCGCCTGTCTTCACGGCAATCTGGTCGATGGTGGTCACGCTGCTCACCGTGAGTCCGTCCACATAGAAGTCGCCGAGGTATCCGCCAACGTTGAAGCCATCGTCGGTTCCCGGACCATAGGTGAGGCGCAGCTTCATCGTCTTGCCGGCAAATTCGGTCAGGTCGGCGTCTACCTTGCGCCATGCGCTACCCTCGTCGGCAACACCCGTGCTCTTCCAGAGGTCTGTCTGAGTGGCGAAGTTGTCGGCAGAAGCGCTGATTGTCAGCGTGGCATATTCGTTCCACATTGTGTCGAAGTATACGTATCCATGGAACTGTGCATTGGCGGGCACGTCGATATCTTTGCTCGTTATCGTGCCGATGGTGCGGCGCACGATATTATACGGTCCGTCGATATGCAGCGAGGCTTTGTCGTCGGGATAGATGCCCGTGAATGCCTTGTCGCCGGAAGGCTGCTTCAGGGTGAAGGTCACGTTGTTGCCCTCTCCATTGTCCTGGGTCCAGTCGTCAAGCGTACCACCGTCGAAGTTCTCGGTCCATACCGTTTCCTGCCCTGTAGCGGCATTTTTCACGCTGAAGTCTGCCTTTATCCCCTTGGCGTCAGCACGGCGGATGGTGCGCGGCATACTTGACGGGAAGGGTGCCGGACGGTATTCCAGGCGCAGCGCCTTACTGTCTTTGGCTGGACTGGCGGTTTGTATTCTGCCTACTAAAACCTTGTTGTCGTCGGTGGCGTATGCTGTATAGAACATGCCTGCTGCGACAGCTAAAACGAACGGGGTGGTAAGTAATCTGTTCATAAC
>CAVBFA010000039.1:0-21936 GCA_963594595.1 Oscillibacter sp.
GATATTGAGCATCTGCACGCCGCCGAACAGGCTCGTGTATTTCAGTATATGTGAGTAGCTGTTGTTGCTGTTTTCCATCAAATTAACTAACGTTATATTTGCGTGATTATTATTTTCTGCCGATATAAAAATTATGGGTTGCCCAGTTTTGACCCTGATGTAGTGGAAAGTCATTCGAAATATATTGTAAATTTGCAGTAAATTTCGATTTGAACCATTGTCTTATTCTAAATATATTGTAAATTTGCAGTAGATTTCGATTTAAATAGTTATGAATTCATATATAGACAGGGAAATTTATTTAAGAAAGCTCATTAATAGAAGAGACAATGGTGAGGTGAAGATTATAACCGGAACGCGCCGTTGCGGAAAGTCGTGGCTTCTTAAGAAAGTTTATTATAACTATCTGATAGCTCAAGGAGTAGCAGAGAAAAACATTATTTGTGTCTCTTTTGATACAGACGAAGATATTTTTGGAGAAGATATTTTAGACCCTATCGTTCTTAAACGTCATCTGTATTCACGAATAACAAATGACAGCGAGAACTACTATGTTTTTCTTGATGAAATACAGATGGTTGATGGATTTGAACGTATCGTGAATGGGCTCAATGCGCATGATAATATAGATGTTTATATTACTGGCAGCAACTCGAAGTTCCTTTCAAGCGATTTGAACACTATTTTTCGTGGCAGGGGTGATGAGGTGAGGGTATATCCTTTCTCTTTTAAGGAATTCTGTATTGGTCGTACTGAAACTGTAAATGACCTTTGGAAAGAATATTATACTTATGGTGGTATGCCGGCTCTCAGAAACCAGCCTACGCCGGAACAGAAAATTGCTTATTTGCAGCGTTTATGGAATAAGACATACCTTGATGATGTTGTTGAGCGCAACGGTGTAAAGAACCGTGTAGCCCTTGAAAATATTGTAGATTCGCTATGCTCGTCAATAGGCTCGCTTACTAATCCTAACAAAATCAGAAACACCCTGGAAAGTGTTCAGCATATTAAAGTTGATGTAGAAACGGTTGGCTCTTATATGCAATATCTGGACAATGCTTTTTTGTTTGAAGGCGCACGGCGCTATAATGTGAAGGGACGCAAGTATTATGAAAGTATAAAGAAATATTATGTTGTGGATGTCGGGCTACGCAATGCACGTCTCAACTTCCGTCAGCAGGAGATAACGCATATTATGGAGAATGTTATCTATAATGAGTTGCGCATTCGGGGCTATCTTGTTGATGTTGGTGTCGTAGAGAGCCGTGTGATGCGTCAAGGCAAGAGTACTTATCATCAATACGAAATTGACTTCATTGCTACCAATGGCATCAACAAATACTATATACAGTCGGCATACGCCCTGGCAGATGAAGAAAAGCGCGAGCAGGAACTGATGTCGTTGAAGAAAGTCGACGACTCTTTCCGCAAGATAATTATCGTTGGAGATGACATAGCCACATATACCGACGACAATGGCTATGTTTTCATGAGTCTGTTCCGTTTTCTAGTGAATGATGATGTGTTGGAGTAAGACAGATATTGATATGGTAGATATTCGGAATGAGTCTATCGGATTTATTACATCTATCTTCAATCCATCGTTGCAAAATATCTGAAAAGGGGAAATGAATAGTCACTAATTTATTTGGAGGAAATAGCTAACTTCCTCCAAATGTTGATGTCTTTTTATCCTCTCACATAATGAGGCATATCGGCTGGTGTAATCATTGATATCTCAACGATGCCGGCAACTTTGCCGTCCTTGCGCCATGCAGTCTGGTAGATCACTTTGTGAACGCCCTGTTTCTCAATGGTATAGGCGTTGCTGCCGCCGGTGGCGAGCAGGTGGCGGATAATCTCTTTCGACCTCTCCGAGTGACACTCATAGAGATTCTTTCCAATCAGGTTGCCGTGTTTCTTGTATGTTTCCACTGCCTTGTCGTTCTGGTAGATGATGATGCCTTCGGCGTCGCACACCGTAACGGCACAGTTCATCTCTTTTGCCCATTCATAGTTTTCCATAATGATAGTCTTAAATGTTAATTGTTATAGTTTTTCCCCACTCCCCAGTCCCCTCACTTAGGGAGGGCTAGGTTGGGTCTTTGTTTTTTTCTGCTTCCAGTTCCCTCCCTTTCAGAGGGCTAGGGTGGGTTGCTTCCAGTCCCCTCCCTTCGGGAGGGTTAGGGTGGGTGTCAGGTGTCCGTATGGGTTCTTAATGTGCCTCCAGCCAGTTCTTCCCCCATCCGGAGTCAGCCACCAGCGGCACCTGCATCTTCAGTGCGTTCTGCATCTCCTCCAATACGATTGTCTCCACCTTCTCCTTCTCTTCGGGAAGAACGGAAAAATTCAATTCGTCGTGTACCTGCAGAATCATCTTCGATTTGATGTCCTCCTTCCTGAAGCGGCGGTAAACATTTATCATCGCCACCTTTATAATGTCTGCGGCAGTGCCTTGGATAGGGGCGTTGATGGCATTCCGCTCGGCGAAACCCCTCACCGTGGCATTGTGTGAATTGATGTCGGCAAGGTATCTCCGTCTGTGGAACAGCGTCTCGGCATATCCGTTGGCACGTGCCATCTGGATGCTCTTGTCCATATACTCCTTCACCTTCGGGAAGTTCTCGAAGTATCCCTCTATCAGCTTCTTAGCCTCGTCGCGGCTTATCTCCAGCCGCTCCGCCAGACCGAACACCGTTATGCCGTAGATGATGCCGAAGTTGGCGCGCTTTGCCTTTGTGCGCTGGTCTCTGCTCACCTTGTCGATGTTCTCTTTGTATATCTTCGCCGCCGTGGCAGCATGGATGTCGTGTCCCTCGCGGAACGCCTCTATCAGGTTCTCGTCGCCGCTCAAGTGTGCCATCACTCTCAGCTCTATCTGACTGTAGTCGGCAGAGAAGAACTCGCAGCCCGGTTCCGGTACGAAAGCCTTTCTAATCTCCTTTCCGTCCTCGCCCCTCACAGGGATATTCTGCAGGTTGGGGTCGCTCGACGAGAGGCGTCCCGTGGCAGTTACGGTCTGGTTGAACGATGTGTGTATCCTTCCCGTACGTGGATTGATAAGCTTCGGCAGAGCATCCACATACGTGCCGAGGAGTTTCTTCAACCCTCTGTGTTCCAGGATGTCAGCCACAATCTCGTGCTTGCCTTTCAGCGACTGCAGCACCTCCTCGTTGGTTACATACTGTCCTGTTTTTGTCTTCTTCGCCTTCTCCACGATTTTCATCTTTTCAAACAACACCTCGCCCACCTGTTTCGGCGATGCGATGTTGAATTCCATGCCAGCCAACTCATGGATGCGCTGTTCTATCTCGTGCATGCGCTCGGTGAGAGTCCTGGATGTTTCCTTCAGCGACTCCGTGTCGATGCGCACCCCGTTCATCTCCATTTCGGCGAGCACCGGCATCAGCGGCATCTCTATGTTGCAGAACAGGTCGTAGGCGCCGCGCTTCTTCAGTTCCGGTTCCAGCTTGTTCTTCAGCTGCAATGTGATGTCCGCATCCTCGGCAGCATATTCATACACCTCGCTTGGCTGCAGATCGCGCATGCTCTTCTGACCTTTCCCTTTCGGACCGATAAGCTCCTCGATACGAATCGTCTTGTAGTCGAGATACGTCTCCGCCATGTCGTCCATGTTGTGTCTCGTCTCCGGTTGGATGAGATAGTGGGCAATCATGGTGTCAAACATCTTGCCTCTCACCTCCACACCATAGTTGGCGAGCACCTCGATGTCGTATTTCATGTTTTGTCCGATTTTGAGAATTTCTTCGCTTTCGTAGAGAGGTTTAAATATATTAACTATTTTTTCTGCTTCTTCACGATTGCTTGACACCGGCACATAATACGCCTCTTTTTCCTTCACGCTGAAGCTCAATCCCACCAATTCCGCATCGATAGCGTTGGTAGAAGTCGTTTCCGTGTCAAAACTTACAAAATCGTTTGTAATTAAAAAGTCACATAGTTTCTTTATATCTTCCTCTTTATCAACGAGTTCGTATTTGTGAGCCATTGTTTTCAGGCTCTGAGAGGCGCCGTTTTTTATCGTTTCCTTCCCATCGTCGGGAAAATCAGCAAAGAGATCGAGTTGATTTGAAACACTTTTTTGCTGTGGTTTAGGTTTGTTAAGGAATCGCTGAATAAAGGTTTTGAACTCCAAATCATTGAAGATTTCTATTATTCTTTCTTCGTCCGGCTCCTTCACCTTCAGTTCATCGAGATTAAGATCGATGGGGACATCGGTTTTTATCGTGGCGAGGAATTTGGAGAACTCAATTTGTTCTTTGTTTTCCTCCACCTTCTTTTTCAGAGCACCCTTCAGTTCGTCGGTGCGTTGGAGTAGGGCAGTGATGCCGCCAAACTGGTTGATGAGTTTCACAGCTGTCTTTTCTCCCACTCCCGGACATCCCGGAATGTTGTCTGCAGAGTCGCCCATCAGTCCGAGCAGGTCTATAACCTGCAGCGGAGAGTCGATGCCATACTTTTCCTTCACTCCCTCTTCGTCGAGAGTTTCATATCCGCCTCCGTGTCTTGGTCTGAACATCTTCACGTTTCCCCCCACGAGCTGGCCATAGTCCTTGTCTGGCGTGAGCATATATGTGTCGAGTCCCATTGCGCCGGCTTTCTTGGCGAGAGTTCCTATCACGTCATCAGCCTCATAGCCAGCCACTTCGAGCACCGGGATGTGCATGGCTCCGAGAATGTCCTTAATGATAGGCACGGCAGCCCTGATGTCTTCCGGAGTCTCTTCGCGCTGAGCCTTATACTGTTCGAAAGCCTCGTTGCGGAACGTAGGTCCGTGTGGGTCGAACGCCACACCGAGGTGTGTGGGTTTCTCCTTTGTCATCACCTCGTGAAGGGTGTTGCAGAAGCCCATTATTGCTGACGTGTTCATGCCCTTGGAGTTTATCCTGGGATTTTTTATGAACGCATAGTATGACCGGTATATCAGCGCGTATGCGTCGAGAAGGAAAAGTTTGTCCATTCTTTCAGTTCTTTTTCTTAGTTGTTGCTATGTAGGCGATGCTTCCTGTTTCTTACGCTGCCACACCGCCCATTGTGCTCTGTAATCAGCCCTTAGGGCGTATAGAGGCACTGATTTTTTTCCATTCATCAAGAATATCGTGTAAAATTACTTATTTTTTCTGATTAATCGGATAAAAAATGTAATTTTGTATCAAATTTCACGTAATGGACTATTTATCACTAATAAAGCAGCCGATAGAGGGCGACCTTGATGATTTCAACAACCTGTTCAATAGCTCGTTGTCGCATACCGACGGACTATTGTCGCAAGCCCTTGCATATATCCGTCAGCGCACCGGCAAGCGCATGCGTCCGATGCTCATCTTGCTGATGGCACGCAATTTCGGCGATGTGACCGATGTCACACAGAATGCCGCCGTAGGTCTTGAACTGCTCCATACCGCCAGTCTCGTTCACGACGATGTGGTGGACGAGAGCAGCGAGCGCAGGGGACAGGCTTCGGTGAATGCCGAATACGACAACAAGGTGGCGGTGCTCGTAGGCGACTATCTGCTGTCCACGGCATTGCTGCATGTGGCATATACCAAGAACACACAGATTGTGAAATATCTTGCCGAACTGGGTCGCACGCTGGCAAGCGGAGAGATACTCCAGCTTTCTAATATCGCCAACGAAAAGATTTCAGAAGATGTTTATTATCAGGTGATTAAGCAGAAGACGGCAGCCCTCTTCGAGGCGTGCTGCGCTATCGGAGCATTGTCGGCAGGAGCCAGTGAGCAGGAGATAGAAAGTGCGAAGAAATTCGGACAAGACCTCGGTATCATATTCCAGATACGTGATGATATTTTCGACTATTACGACTCTTCGGATATCGGTAAGCCTACGGGCAACGATATGGCAGAGGGAAAGTTGACCCTGCCCGTAATCTATGCCCTCAACACCGTTTGCGACGATGCTATGACCGCCCTCGCCTATAAGGTGAAGGAGCGCACGGCGACCGCTGACGAGATAGCTCTGCTTGTGGATTTCGCCAAGCGAAACGGTGGCATCGACTATGCCGAGGAACAGATGTGGAACTTCCATGCCGAAGCAATCCGTTTCATTGATACCCATGTCCGTTCTGAGGTACTTAGAAAGAGTCTTGTGGCTTATCTCGATTATGTGATACGCAGGGAGAAGTAATTTCCACTCTTCTAAAATGCCAAAAATCAAGCAACTCCTAATTACTGATTTGGGTTAAAACAAATATAAAAGGCGCATCCGGACCGATTCCAGATGCGCCTTATATATTTTAGCATTTTGCTATTCTATACGTATAGCAATCATTTTATTTTGCCACTTTATAAGTCCTGTCGCCTTCTTTTACGATATAAACGCCTTTATCGCCGTTGTTCAGGGTGTTGCCCACTTTAGTGCCGTCGAGCCTGTAGAACGTCTTGTTTTGACTCTCAGAGGCATTTTCTGTCACCTTGTCGATGCCGGTAGCGCCTGATACATAGTCAACATACTCGTCGTATGTAACTTTTTTTATAGGTGAGAAAGTCTTCGTCTGCTCATCCATCTGGTTCACCACCATGCTCTTCTTTATGAAACCGTTGTTGCCGGTCATGAAGTCGTATGCCGGTTTGCTTGTAGTCTCCAGATATTCGTAGTCCATGGTCAAGGTGTAGTTGCCATCCATATCCGTATCGATATCTCCGATGCCGGCAGCTTTTGCGCCAGTGGTACTTGCTTGTTCGCTCACTACCTTTATGCAGTCGCCATGCTCGTTGTTGGTCTCCGTGATGGTCTCCACCATTGTGTTGTATGTACCGCTGGAGATGGTCATATCTGTCCTGTTGCTGCCATAGTCATCGAGCTTTTCGTTTGACATCGAGACGTTCAGGATACCATTGAGTTTAACGGTGATGGTGTTTTTAGTGTCTGTATATTCACCCCTGATAGTTCCTATTATCGGAATGTTCATGACAGTTATGCTGATAGTACCTTTCTCTATCATGTTCTCTGTATCGCCTAACATGTCTCCTTCGAGGTCGCTTATTCCTAAGTCGAAAATCTTGTCGGGATTGTATTTATACCATTTCTGTACACTTATCAACAATGGCACCGATGTAACTTCTCCAGTCTCTTCGTCCTTCTCTTCTATCACGGTGGATAGAGAGTAGAGTTCGCCTGTCTTGGAGTCGTATACGAAGTTGTATTCCCCCTCATTCACCAATGTTTTCGTGTCTTCATCCAGGGAGTATATAGTCTCCTTTGTCACGTGTCCCTTTTCGTCGCGAGTCAGTTCCACCGACATCACGACCGTTGGGTTTGTCCATGTGCTGGTGGCGGCATCCCATGTATATTCCGTCACCTTGGTCACGAAGCCATCCAGTTTGTCGTCGTAGGTGTTTTCGGTTCTGATTTTGCCGTCGCCGTCTTCTGTCACCGTTGCCGTGACATATCCCTTGCTGTTGTATTCCGTCTGGGTGGTGTCGTCCCATTGCCACGCTCCGTTTACATAGTCGTAGCTTGTAGTCTTGCAGGGTTTTGTGGTCTTCAGATCCATGCCCGTTGTGGCTACATTACCCACGATGGTTGACTCTTTCTTGATAACTTTAGCCATGGCAGACTTGATTTTCGACATGATGCCAGCATTCAACTTTGGCATCTGTGCACTCGCTGTGATGGTGCCTAACGCCATCATAGCAGATGAAATGAGTACAATTCTTTTCATAATCTTGTGGTTTAAAATGTTGATAATTATTGTGGGCAAGTAGACAAGGAAACCATTCGCTTCCTTGTCTACCAGTCTGTTTTAACCCCAATCAGTCGTTAGGGCTTGCTTCGTTTTAAAAGAACTTTATCTGTTGTCCTTCGATTTCGCTGAGCAGCATGTTGGCGAGGCGGCTGGTGCCGAGGCGGAACCACTTGTTTGTAAGCCATTTCTCGCCCAACACCTCCTTCACGATGGTGTAATATATGAGGGCGTCCATCACGCTGTTGATGCCACCTGCCGGCTTAAAACCTATCTGGATGCCAGTCTCGTCGTAATACTCCTTGATAGCCTGACACATCACGTAGGCAGCCTCCGGTGTGGCAGCAGGCTCCAGTTTGCCTGTTGATGTCTTGATATAGTCGCCGCCGGCATACATGGCGAGGATTGAAGCCTTCTTGATGTTTGAGGCGGTCTTCAGACAGCCCGTCTCCAGAATCACCTTCATCGGCTTGTCGCCACATGCACACTTCATCTCACTGATATCGTCGGCAACGCCCTCGTAGTCGCCGCTGAGGAACTTGCCCACCGGCATCACGATGTCGATTTCCGTAGCTCCGTCCTTCACGGCGAGTGCCGTTTCAGCCACCTTCACCTCTATGAGAGCCTGTGATGACGGGAAGCTGCCCGATACGCAAGCCACCTCAACGCCGTCCACTTCGAGCGTCTCGCTCACCACCTTTGCAAAGCAGGGATATACGCAGATTGTGGCTACGTGTGGCAGGTCGCCGAACGCCTCGTCAAACTCGTTCACCTTCTCCGTGAAAGCCAGTACGCTCTCCTCAGAGTCCGTGGTCTTCAGGGTTGTCAGTTCGATGCTTCCCATGAGAAATCTCTTCACGTCCATATTGTCGTTCTCATGCACTTTCTCCGTGATGATTTTCTTCACAGCCTCGCGCACCTCGTTGTCGTTGAGGTTTGTATTATACTTGCTCAGAGCCTCTTCATATTTGCTCGCCTTTGGTGTAGCAGCTTTCAGGATGCTCTCCGCCTTTGGTGTTTCTTTTTCTGTCATCATAATAAAGTTGTTTTTATTCTGTTTTCTATTCTGTTTCTTGTTCCTAATCCGTCTTCTGTCCGTTGTCGGGTGGGGTAGAGGCGGTCTTCAGCTTGGGGTTGTTGCGGTGTCTGTCGTGGTCTCTCTGCGTCTTCTTTTCCAGACTCTTCTGCAGTTCCTCCGTCAGGTCCACTCCCGTCTGGTTGGCAAGGCAGATGAGCACCCACAACACGTCAGCCATCTCTTCGCCCAGGTTTGGTTTCTCACCCTTCTTGAAGCTCTGGTCGCCGTAGGTGCGTGCCATCACGCGAGCCAGTTCGCCCACCTCCTCAGTGAGACAAGCCATATTCGTGAGCTCCGAGAAATACCTCACTCCATACGTCTTTATCCATCTGTCTACGGTCTCTTGTGCCTCTTTTATCGTCATGCTGTAATGATTTGGTATATGTCCCATATCAGTATAGCGTCGCACGCTATGCTCAGGACCAGTGTTATTGCTTTTGCCGTTTTGTTTTCCGACAGGAAGAAGTCGGCGTTTATGCATCCGCAGAAACACGCCCATGCCGCCAGTCTCACGTATTCGTTCTGCAGCCACAGCTTGTCTGCCATACTGATTGCTGCAAACATGATGAAAAGCGCCAGAGGAAGCATTTTCAGCTTCTTCTTTCCCATTCCTTTTGTTCCTGTTTGTTCTTTCTCCATTAATCTTATATATCGCTTCGTTTCGCTTCTATTCCTTGTTTTTCGTGTCTATACAGATGGTTACCGGTCCGTCGTTGAGCAGTTCCACCTTCATGTCGGCACCGAATTCGCCCGTGCCTACAGACTTTCCGAGCGCTGTGCTGAGGTCGCTGCAGAACTTCTCGTATAGCGGCACCGAGAGTTCGTGTGGAGCGGCATGGATCCACGACGGACGGTTGCCTTTCTTTGTGGATGCCATCAGAGTGAACTGGCTCACCACTATTATATCGCCGCCATCGTCGAGGATAGAACGGTTCATCACGCCGTTCTCATCGTCGAACACGCGCAGGTTCACTACCTTCTTCACCAGCCAGTCGATGTCCTCCTGGGCATCCTCGCAGCCTATCCCGAGGAGTATCAGAAAGCCCTTTCCGATGCTTGATTTCACTGTGCCGTTTATCGTTACCGATGCGTGGCTCACGCGCTGTATGACAACTTTCATCTCTTTTCGTTCTTATTCTGTCTACAAAGTTACCTTTTTATTGAATTACCGCAAAATATTCCCTTATAATTTACTGTTTTTTACTGTCGAAATATTCTCTTAGCAATTCCGCTTTCTGTCTGCCAACCACCTCTGCCAGGCTCTCCACATCGCTCTCACGCATCTTTTTCACCGTCTTGAACGCCTTCATCAGTGCCTCTTTCGTCTTCGGTCCGATGCCCTTGATGTCGTCAAGTTCGGAATGCAGGGCGTGTTTAGACCGCTTGTCGCGGTGGAAAGTGATGGCAAAGCGGTGCACTTCGTCCTGTATATGGGTCAGCAGCCGGAACAGTTCGCTGTCCGTCTTCATTCCTATCACCTTCGGAGGGAATCCATACAGCAGTTCGTTGGTGCGGTGGCGGTCGTCTTTAGCCAGTCCGGCTATAGGTATGTCGATATGCAGCTCGTCTTCTATCACCTCTCTCACCACCTCCATCTGTCCCTTTCCACCATCTGTTATGATGAGGTCGGGCAGTGGCTGTTCCTCCTCAATGAGCCGTGAATAGCGCCTTCTCACCACCTCCTTCATAGAGGCATAATCGTCGGGCCCCACCACGGTCTTTATATTATATTTGCGGTAGTCTTTCTTGCTCGGTTTCATCTTCTTGAACACCACACACGCCGCTACGGCATCCGTTCCGCTGATGTTGGAGTTGTCGAAACACTCTATTTGATACGGCATCTTGGGCAGTTTCAGCGCTTCCTGAATCTCCTTCATCAGTCTCACCGCCTTCTGCTCCGGGTTCAGCTTTTCGGCCTGTTTCAGACGGTCGAAACGGTATTGTTTGCCGTTCATTTCAGAGAGTTCCAACAGTTTTTTCTTGTCGCCCCTCTGCGGAATGGTCAGTGTGATGCCGTCGAGAGGCAGTTCGATGTCGTGGGACACGATGATCTCCCTCGACTTGCTGCCCAGTTTCTCCCTTATCTGCATGATGGCGATAGGCAGTATCTCGTCCTCGTTCTCATGCAGTTTCTTCTTGAATTCAAAGGTGAACGCCTGGTTTATATTACCGTTCGTCACATGGATATAGTTCACGAAGGCGATATTCTCGTCGTCGGTCACCGTAAACACGTCCACATCGTTGATGGTATGGCTCACCACCTCGCTCTTCGAACAGAAATTATCGAGCAATATATACTTCCTCTTTATCTCTTCCGCCTCTTCGAAACGCAGTTCTTCGGCAAGTTTCTGCATCTCCTCAAAGAGCATTTTCTGCACCTCGCGCGTGTTTCCTTTCAGTATTTCGCGCGCCTGTTCGATGTTCTTCATGTATTCCTCGTGCGACTGCTTGCCGATACACGCCCCATAGCAGTTCTTTATGTGGTAGTCCAGACAGGGAGAATATCTCTTCTGTCTGATGCCCTCCTCCGTGAGCGGCAGTCGGCAGGTGCGGGGTTTATACACCTTCTTTATTATATCAAGCAGTGCATACATCGTGCCGATGTGGCTGAACGGACCGTAATAGGTGCCGAATTTCTTGTTTATCACCCTCGTTTTGAATATCCTTGGATAATACTCCTTTGTGATTACGATAGAAGGGTAGGTCTTGCCGTCCTTGAGCAGGATGTTGTATTTGGGCTGGTATTTCTTTATCAGATTGTTTTCAAGAAGCAGAGCGTCCTCCTCCGTGTTCACCACCGTGTATGTGATGTCCCAGATCTTGCTCACGAGCACCTTCGTCTTGTATCTGTCCACCTCCTTATGGAAGTATGACGACACACGGTTCTTCAGGTTCTTCGCCTTGCCCACATAGATTATGGTGCCCTCCTTGTCGTAGTATTGGTAGCTGCCGGGCTTGCCAGGCAGATTGCTGACGATGCCCCTCAGATGCTCCAACCGCTTTTCATTTTCTTCTTTTGTCATTTTCTCTAACTTCTTGTTTCATAGAACTTTTGGGTGATAATGTTTCACGTGAAACTTTAATATCCCTTCTTTATTCTTGTTTGCCGATGCGCCTTGTGCGCCTCTTGTCTGCCGTATGGCTTCCGCAGTTTTTGGAGCGCAGATTTGTGTTGTCTGCTGTATGGATCCTGCGTTCCGTCTGCGGGCCTCTCTGTTGTCTCGTGCAGCAATACAAAGATAAGCATCTCGTTTGGTTCTTACAAGAGTTTGAGGAAATTTATCTGTGAGGATGTGTGGCATTATATCACTGATTGTTGTCTGTTTTGTATGGTGGTGTGTCCCCGGCCTGCGGCAGGGACACGAATCAAAAAAAGAAACACGGATAGCACTGACTTTACACGGATTGGTCTTTCACGGATCTTTTTTTGATGTTGTTTAGCTAATGATTCTTGGATTTTTGGTTTTGATTTATCTGGATTTGCAAGTGCTGGGGCACTTCCTTTTTCCGATATGCCTTGCGATGCACAATTGTTATCGGATGTTCCCTTCTGCCAATGAGCATCAGTCCCCTCGTTCTCAAACCCATCCTAACCTTCCCCAAGGGGAGGAACGAGTTACTCAGCCAATGAGCATCAGCCCCCTCTCGTTCTCCCCCGTAGGGGAGATGCCGGTTACTCTGGTCATTGGTAAACCATAGGTAATTAGACAGTCTATCGTATCCAGACAGTCAATGACCTCCAAACAGTCAATGGTATCCAGATAGTCAATGGTATTCAGACAGTCAATGGTATCTGTCCCTCCCCAACGGGGGAGGTTAGGTGGGGGCTGATGTTATAGGACGGGCAATTACAGTCTTTACTGATGCCTTTCAGAAAAAGGGAGTGCCACAAGCACTCGCGAATCCACTAAAATCCTTATAAAATCAAAGAATATAGGTCTAAAATAATCCGTGATGACCAATCCGTGTAAAATCTGTGCTATCCGTGTTTTATTTTAGACCTGCGTCCGTCGCCGTAGGCAGATGGGCGCTATATGCTCACTGATATTGTTATTCCGTGGTAAAGGTGTTATGTCCCCGGCCTTCGGCGTGGACACAAATCAAAAAAAAAGAAACACGGATAGCACAGACTTTACACGGATTGGTCTTTCACGGATCTTTTTTTTGATGTTATTGAGCTAATGATTATTGGATTTTTGGTTTTGATTTGGCAGGATTTGCAAGTGCTGGGACACTTCCTTTTTTTCGATATGCCTTGCGATGCACAATTGTTATCGGATGTTCCCTTCTGCCAATGAGCATCAGCCCCCTCTCGTTCTCCCCCGAAGGGGAGATGCAGGTTACTCTGGTCATTGGTAAACCATAGGTAATTAGACAGTCTATCGTATCCAGACAGTCAATGACCTCCAAACAGTCAATGGTATCCAGATAGTCAATGGTATTCAGACAGTCAATGGTATCTGTCCCTCCCCAACGGGGGAGGTTAGGTGGGGGCTGATGTTATAGGACGGGCAATTACAGTCTTTACTGATGCCTTTCAGAAAAAGGGAGTGCCACAAGCACTCGCGAATCCACTAAAATCCTTATAAAATCAAAGAATATAGGTCTAAAATAATCCGTGATGACCAATCCGTGTAAAATCTGTGCTATCCGTGTTTTATTTTAGACCTGCGTCCGTCGCCGTAGGCAGATGGGCGCTATATGCTCACTGATATTGTTATTCCGTGGTAAAGGTGTTGTGTCCCCGGCCTTCGGCGTGGACACAAATCAAAAAAAAGAAACACGGATAGCACAGATTTTACACGGATTGGTCTTTCACGGATCTTTTTTTGATGTTATTGAGCTAATGATTATTGGATTTTTGTTTGGATTGAGCAGGATTTGCAAGTGCTGGAGCACTTCCTCTTCTGGCAGTTTGTTTTTCGTTTTGTTCTTGTCCGCCTTAATCTATTGTAGGAATAAACGTTCGATAATCATTACCAAATGGGCATGTTCTTGGTAGAATATCTGCCCAAGTGGGGCAACGTGCTTGCCCATGTTGGGCACGCTGCTTGCCCCACTTGGGCACGCTGCTTGCCCAAAAACGTATTGTTTGATAGTCAAAAGTCACGTAGCTACTACCCAAAAGTCACATGGTTACTATCCCAAAGAAACAGTGTTACTACCCCAAAGAAACATAGTTGTTGCCCAAAAGGAACATGGTTACTATCCCAAAAGCAACCATTCACTACCCAAAGAAATATCCTCACTACCCAAAAAGATAAAACCAACGTTGGTTTTCCATGGAGATATGCTTAGTTCTGCCGAAATAGGGGGTGAATGTTTCTGTTTCCGTCGCATTATATGCCGTTTTAGTGGTGTTTGTGATACTTCAATGATACTTCTGTGATACTTTATTGTAAGCTTCTCAGAAAAGTATCATTCGCCTAAAATGCTGTGTACTAAATGTATAAATGGAAAAATAACGGCAAAAATGATACTTTGATACTTTTTCGGCGATTTTTAAAAAGTATATATAGGCGCCGCTCTATACATATAAAGTTTGTCCCGACATCCGTGAAAACATAAAAAACGCCCTGCAAGAGAAAAGCGTCGTTGTCTACTGCTTTTCGCCTTGCAGGGCGTCTGTTGCGATATATCGCGGTTTTTCCGCTTCCTTTGTGCCGGTGGGGTTATACCTTCAGAAGAGACGTGATATCCGTTCCTTCCTCAAAGTTAGCCCTGCCGTTGAGGTTCTCGTGAACCAGTTCGATGATGAAATTCACGTATATGTTCTTCGGGTTGAACTTTTTCACCAGGTTGTATGCCGCACGCATCGTGCCGCCGGTGGCGAGGAGATCGTCGTGAAGCAACACCACGTCGTCTTCGGTGATGGCGTCCTTATGTATCTCTATGGTGTCCTTGCCATATTCCTTGCTGTAGCTCTCCTGGATAGTCTCGGCAGGGAGCTTTCCCGGTTTGCGACACAGCACCACTCCGGCGTTCAGTTTCAGGGCGAGAGCCGATGAAAGCACAAATCCTCGGCTTTCTATTCCCACGATTTTCGTGATGCCCTTGTCCTTATACAGTTCATAAAGCTCATCAACCATTATCTTCAGACATTCCGGATCCTTGAATAGGGTAGTGACATCTCTGAAGTTGACACCCTTCTGAGGAAAATCCGGTATGCATCTCAGATTCTCTAAAAGTTTCTCGTTGTTCATTTCTTGCGTTTTTATTTGTTTGTTCTTTTATTGTTTCCCTTTTCTCTGGTGATATGTTTTGCCGTTGCTTTCGTTCGGTTTCAGTTGTTGTTCCACGGTGAAAACGGATAATGAAAACACTTTCGCCATTTTTCATAACTTGTTAGTTTTCAAACCTTTTATTGAAATTTGTTTCACGTGAAACATTAACTCGTTCCGTCCGTTCTTATCTTCCCAGCAACACGAGCATAACGTTGATATCGCTCGGTGAAACGCCCGGTATTCTGCTTGCTTGTGCGAGAGTCTCAGGGTTTATCTTTTCCAGTTTCTGACGAGCCTCGGTGGAGAGCTGCTGCATCTCAGGGTATTTGAATCTGCCCCTTATCCTGATGTCCTCCAGACGGTGCATCTTGTCGGCAATTATCCTCTCCCTTTCGATGTATCCCTTGTATTTCATCTTTATCTCGGCAGCCTCTGTAATCTCCTCCTTGCGGTTAGGAGCTGTGTCGAGAAGTTCTTTCAGTTGGGAAGAAATCTCCGATAGGTTCGCCATGTTGATCTGCGGTCTGGCGATGAGGTCGAAGATTTTGCATCCCTCCCTCAGGGGAGTGGTGCCGATGCTTTCAAGGAAGGCGTTCACCTCTCTCGGCTTCACTGGAGCGTTTTTGCAGAATTCGATGATTCTGTCGATATATTCCTTTTTCTGCATCCACCAGTCGTAGCGGTCCTTCTTTGCCAATCCGATATTGTAAGCCTTCTCCGTGAGTCTGGCGTCGGCATCATCCTGTCGGAGCAGTATTCTGTATTCGGCACGACTCGTGAACATACGGTACGGTTCGTCAACGCCTTTCGTCACGAGGTCGTCTATCAGCACTCCGATGTAAGCCTCGTCGCGATGCAGTATGAACTCACCGCCGCCGCTGCTCTTCAGCGCAGCGTTCACTCCGGCAATCATTCCCTGTCCGGCAGCCTCCTCATATCCCGTGGTGCCGTTCACCTGACCGGCGAAGAACAGACCCTCCACGATTTTCGATTCCAGCGTATGCTCCAGTTGGGTAGGGTCGAAGAAATCATATTCTATGGCGTAGCCCGGACGGTATATCTTCACATCCCTCAGCGCCGGAATCTTCTTCAGCGCTTCCAGCTGCACCTCCATCGGCATGCTCGACGAGAATCCGTTCAGATACATCTCGTTGGTCGATTCCCCTTCAGGTTCCAGAAACAGCGGATGCTGTTCCTTGTCGGGAAACGTCATCAGCTTGGTTTCCACCGACGGGCAGTAGCGCGGTCCGATGCTCTTTATCTGTCCGTTGTAGAGCGGCGAGTCGGGCAGTCCCTTCAACAGTGCGGCGTGAGCCTCCTTGTTGGTGTAGCAGGTCCAGCAGGGCAGCTGCTTCAGCACCCTGTGGTTTCCCATGAAGCTGAACTGGTGGAAATCCATTTCCCCCTCCTGTATCTCCATGTCTTCGAAATGCACCGAGCGGCGGTCTATCCTCACCGGGGTGCCCGTCTTCATCCTTGCCGACCGTATGCCGTGGCTTGTGATGCTCTCCGTGAATCCCTCCACTGCCGGTTCCGCAATGCGTCCTCCCGGCAGTTTGTGGCGGCCGATGTGCATCAGTCCGTTGAGGAACGTGCCCGCCGTGATCACCACGCTGCCCGCCCTCAGCTCCACTCCCCATACCGTCTTTATGCCGGTAGCCCTTCCGTTCTCCACGATGAGTTCTGAAGCCTGGTCCTGCCAGATGTCCAGGTTGGGAGTGGCGTCGAGCACCGTCCTCCATTGCCAGATGTATTTCTCCCTGTCGCATTGGGCACGAGGGCTCCATACCGCCGGTCCTTTGGAACGGTTCAGCATGCGGAACTGTATCGCCGTGGCGTCGGTCACGCGGCCCATCTCTCCGCCGAGGGCGTCGATTTCCCTCACTATCTGTCCTTTCGCTATTCCTCCCACAGCCGGGTTGCAGCTCATCTGCGCAATCTTGTTCATGTCCATGGTGACAAGGCATGTCTTCGCCCCGATGTTAGCCGCTGCCACGGCAGCCTCACATCCGGCGTGTCCTCCGCCGACCACTAAAACGTCGTATTTGAAATTCATATATTTTTGTTTACTTGACCCGTCGGTGCGCAAGCGGTCTGTTTATGGCCTATTTGCAATGCCGACTTTTATAATTGCATGGTGTCGTGAGATTGGCTCCTCTCAAACAGGCGCAAATTTAAGCATTAAAATTGAATTTTTACACGATTGCTTTGATTTATCGCTAATTTGGAGTATATTTGCAGTCGAGTTAACGGTCTGCAATACCTATTATAAAGTATTGTGGGCTTAAATCGTGTGCTCTGTCTGCCAGGGCGGGGTGTGCAGTATTATGACAGAATATCAATTAATTCAAACTTTTAATACTTAAATTTCATTCAATTTATGTGGTTATGTAATTCATCTATTGGAAGGAAAGTCGTGATGTCCGTAACAGGTGTTGCGCTTATCCTGTTCTTGACGTTCCACATGTCAATGAACATCGTAGCCCTCTTCTCGGGGGATGCCTACAACATGATCTGCGAGTTCCTCGGTGCAAACTGGTATGCTCTTGTGGCTACAGCCGGTCTTGCTGCCCTGGCGGTGCTTCACATCGTCTATGCCTTCTGGCTCACGATGCAGAACAGAAAGGCCCGCGGTAATGAGCGCTATGCCGTGACTACCCGTCCTCAGGGCGTGGAGTGGGCATCTCAGAACATGCTCGTGCTCGGTATCATCATCATCCTCGGACTGCTGCTCCACCTCTTCAACTTCTGGTACAACATGATGTTTGCCGAGTTGACAGGCATCGCAGTGGCTCACCATCCTGCCGACGGCTATGCCTACATCGTGGACACATTCTCTTGTCCGGTGTATGTAGTGCTCTACATCGTATGGCTCGTGGCTCTCTGGTTCCACCTCACACACGGATTCTGGAGCGCTATGCAGACTTTCGGATGGAACGGAAAGGTTTGGTACTGCCGCTGGAAGGTCATCGGTATCGCGTATTCTACGCTCCTCTGCCTCGGCTTCCTCGTTGTAGTGCTGTGGTTTGCCGCTAAAGGTCTTTGCGGCTGCTGCTAATAACATTATTAATTCATAATTTAGTAATACATAATTATGGCTAAGACAATAGATTCAAGAATTCCAGAAGGCCCAGTGGCCGAAAAATGGACTAACTATAAAGCTCACCAGCGCCTGGTGAACCCAAAGAACAAGCTGAAGCTCGACATTATCGTCGTTGGTACAGGTCTGGCTGGTGCCAGCGCAGCGGCAAGCCTCGGAGAGATGGGCTTCAACGTTTTCAACTTCTGCATCCAGGACTCTCCACGCCGTGCTCACTCTATCGCAGCACAGGGTGGTATCAATGCAGCAAAGAACTATCAGAACGACGGCGACTCGGTATACCGTCTGTTCTACGACACCGTGAAGGGTGGTGACTACCGTGCCCGCGAGGCAAACGTTTACCGTCTTGCTGAGGTGTCTAACAACATCATCGACCAGTGTGTGGCTCAGGGCGTGCCTTTCGCACGTGAATACGGCGGTATGCTCGCCAACCGTTCTTTCGGTGGAGCACAGGTGTCACGTACATTCTATGCCAAGGGACAGACAGGTCAGCAGCTGCTGCTCGGAGCTTACTCTTCACTGAGCGCACAGGTTCACGCAGGCCGTGTGAAGCTCTACACACGTTATGAGATGGAGGACGTGGTAATCATCGACGGTCGTGCCCGCGGTATCATAGCCAAGAACCTCATTACCGGCAAGCTGGAGCGCTTCTCTGCAAACGCCGTGGTTATCGCTACCGGTGGATACGGAAACGCTTACTTCCTCTCTACAAACGCCATGGGATGTAACTGTACGGCAGCCGTACAGTGCTACCGCAAGGGTGCTTACTTCGCAAACCCATCATACGTGCAGATTCACCCTACATGTATCCCTGTACACGGCGACAAGCAGTCTAAGCTGACTCTTATGTCGGAGTCTCTGCGTAACGACGGACGTATCTGGGTGCCTAAGAAGATTGAAGACGCCAAGGCTCTGCAGGCTGGAACAAAGAAGGGTTCTGACATTCCGGAGGAAGACCGCGACTACTATCTGGAGCGCCGCTATCCGGCATTCGGTAACCTCGTGCCTCGCGACGTTGCCTCTCGTGCAGCAAAGGAGCGTTGCGACAAGGGCTTCGGAGTGAACAACACCGGACTTGCCGTATTCCTCGACTTCTCAGAGAGTATCGAGCGCCTCGGCATCGACGTGGTTCGTCAGCGCTATGGCAACCTCTTCGACATGTATGAGGAGATTACCGACGTTAATCCAGGAGAGCTGGCAAACGAAATCAACGGAGTGAAGTATTACAACCCGATGATGATCTATCCTGCCATCCACTACACAATGGGTGGTATCTGGGTTGACTACGAGCTGATGACATCCGTAACAGGTCTGTTCGCTATCGGTGAGTGTAACTTCTCTGACCACGGAGCAAACCGCCTCGGTGCTTCTGCCCTTATGCAGGGTCTTGCCGACGGTTACTTCGTATTGCCATACACCATCCAGAACTATCTCGCCGACCAGGCTATCTGGCCTCGTCTCTCTACCGACCTGCCTGAGTTTGCAGAGGCTGAGAAGGGCGTACAGGCTGAGATCGACCGCTTGATGGGAATCCAGGGCAAGCGCTCTGTTGACTCTCTGCACAAGGAGCTCGGACACATCATGTGGGAGCACGTCGGAATGGGACGTACTGCAGAGGGACTGAAAGAGGGTCTGGAGCTTATCAAGAAGCTGCGCAAGGAGTTCAATACCAACCTCTTCATCCCAGGAAGCAAAGACGGTCTCAACGTGGAGCTCGACAAGGCTATCCACCTGCGTGACTTCTTGCTGATGGGCGAGCTCGTGGCTTACGACGCTCTCTCTCGTAACGAGTCTTGCGGAGGTCACTTCCGTGAGGAGTATCAGACCGAGGAAGGTGAGGCTAAGCGCGACGACGAGAACTTCTTCTACGTTGGATGCTGGGAGTATCAGAACGACGACGAGACGGCTCCTGAGCTCATCAAGGAACCTCTCCACTACGAGGCTATCAAGGTTCAGACACGTAACTATAAGAATTAATACAGTAGACGAGTAAACGAGTAGACTGGCAGACAAGGAAATATACTCTCCTTATTCTTATCGTCTTCTCGTCATCGATAAAACAACAACAACAATGGAAAATAATATATCATTCACACTGAAATTCTGGCGTCAGAATGGTCCTCAGGCAGAGGGACACTTTGACACACGTGAGATGAAGGACATTCCTACCGACACCTCGTTCCTCGAGATGCTCGATATTCTCAATGAGCAGCTCATCGAGGAAGGCCAGGAGCCTTTCGTTTTCGACCACGACTGCCGCGAGGGTATCTGCGGTATGTGCTCACTCTATATCAACGGTCATCCACACGGACCAAACACAGGAGCCACCACTTGCCAGCTCTATATGCGTAAGTTCAAGGACGGCGACGTTATCACCGTTGAGCCATGGCGTTCTGCCGCTTTCCCGATCATCAAGGACTGTATGGTAGACCGTGGTGCTTTCGACAAGATCATGCAGGCTGGCGGTTATGTCAGCGTTCGCACAGGCCAGGCTCAGGACGCAAATGCCATCCTCATCTCAAAGGAGGCTGCCGACGAGGCAATGGACTGCGCTACATGTATCGGTTGCGGTGCGTGTGTGGCAGCATGTAAGAACGGTTCTGCCATGCTCTTCGTAAGCTCTAAGGTGAGCCAGTTCGCCCTCCTTCCACAGGGCCGTCCGGAGGCTGCCAAGCGTGCCAAGGCGATGGTTATGAAGATGGAAGAGCTGGGCTTCGGTAACTGTACCAACACCCGTGCTTGCGAGGCTGAATGTCCTAAGCACGAGTCTATCTCAAACATCGCCCGCTTGAACCGCGAGTTCATCAAGGCTAAGTTGGCTGACTAAAAACAGCATAATAATCATAGCTTTCTATATCGGGGTCGTTGCACATCGTTGGCAGCGGCCCCGATTTTATTATTGTAATGTGTTGGGTTACAGAGTATTATAAGAATTCAACAAAAATTCAACAACGAAATTCAGTTGTTCCCTTTTTTCGTAATTATCTTTGCACTGTAAAATACAGTGGTAAGTATTGTTCAAACAACATTAATTGATATATTATGAAAAAACGTTTTATTTTTGCAGCGCTTGCCCTTGGTGTGGCAACGCTCAATTCTTGTACTCAAGAAGACACGACAGAGGTTCCTGTCGAGAGCCGGATGAAGCCGGCAAGCAACATGCGTGAGCTGACAGAGCAGCTGAAGGCATACGATGCCCGGTTTATCCGTACCGAAGAGATGCCCGTGAGACTTGCCGGAGGCGTCAAATTCACTAAACTCGACTATGCCAAGATAGCAATTGCCGACGTCTGCGGCGGAATCAGAGGCTCCCGCGGCGGAATCGTCGGTACGATTACAGGAGCGATAACCGCTTCTTTGGCCGATGCCAGCAGGAGATATTCTGACAAGAAATTTAAGATAAGACCCAAGGACAAGCCCAAGAAGAGTCCAATAGCCACATTTGACGGCAATGTGTATTTCCCGGACAGCTTGGGATACTTCCACAACACAATAGAATACTCGATGTATGTGAATGACAACAACAGCTATCTTCGCCCGATGTCAACACTTTTGCGTGCCGCCAACGACAGAATGCTGTCAATGTCACCCAACTACCGCAGGGCAGGCGGTTTGTCGGAAGAGCAGATTTCTTTTATTTCCACAGACCTGGAAAGAATAAAGAGCGTTGACGGGTCGTTGTCATACAAGGATTATTTCGGAAAGATGAAGAACATATATCCTGAAAATGCCGACATCATCGATTTCTGCGCAGAGTATGTCTATACGATGCTGTATGCCAATGTTGATGCCGACGACTATACCAAGG
>CAVBFA010000040.1:0-8032 GCA_963594595.1 Oscillibacter sp.
GTAAAGAGGTGAACAGATTGTCAGGTAAATGAGATGATTTGTGTGCAAGTTGATGTGCGTCTTTTTTTTGCTTTAATCCAAATCGGTCATTGGGGCTTGCTTGAATTTTGTTTTTTTTACAAGAGCGGATTTTATACCACCTAATATAATGTGAAAAAAAATGATGGAGAAAAGTGATGATTTTTTCGGCAGATATTGTTGCGCTATAACGATTAATTTCTAACTTTGCCATGCAATCAAGGGATTCTGATGGTTTATATGTGGCACCAGGGCTGTGAGAATCCCACTTTGCCATAGCCTGTGAAGGTTTCATATATTATATGAATAGACAAAAGATAGACAGAACATGGTGCCGCAGGAACTAATACATTACATTATGAAAAAGTATTTATTGCTTTTACTTGTAGTGGCGCTCTCCTTTACTACGGCATTTGCCGCCGATGAGAGTACAATCACCATCAAGACGTCGAAACCCGTAGGAACAACCGTGTCTCTCGATGCCTACACCGCATCTAAAGACGAGGCGTTCACCGTGGACTGGGGAGACGGAGAAGAGAAAATCTACAACGTAGACCCTAATGGCTGGGGCTATTCACGCCGTATCAAAACCGAAATAAAGGGCGGTACCATCACCATCAAGGGAAAACTGGTGAATTTTGACCTTACCGAGGCTGGAATAACATCCGTCGATATTCACGGACAGACAGCCCTGAAGGTCATCAACCTGAAGGAAAACGAAATAGCCACATTCAAACAAGACGGAATGCCGGCTCTGACGGAACTCAACCTCAGGGACAACAAACTGACGACATTCTCAGGTACGGGCATGACATCGCTGAATAAGCTCAATCTGCAGGGCAACCAGCTCGACAGCCACGAGTTTGACATCACCGACGCTTCGGCAACGCTCACCGATCTCACCGTGAGCAACAACGGAGATAAGTTTATAACCCTGAACCTCATGGCGTTCACGGCGCTGGAGTATTTCTATTGTGATGATAATCCGGAATTCACTACAGCCGTATTCGCTGACAACAACGCGAATATAAAGAAGATCAGCATGAACAACTGCCACGTGATGCACTTCTATTCATGTACGTTCCCTAACCTCTATTCGCTGAATCTCTCGAACAATGCTCTGCTCGATCTGGAAGAGGGCAACTATCCTAAGCTCAGCACCCTTTCCATCGACCACAACTATCTCACGGCACTCGACGTGACCAGATTTCCTAAGCTCGGAAGTCTCTATTGCGGAAACAATAATATAACGCTGCTCAACGTGGGAAACAACCCCGGACTTCTGTCGCTCAACTGCGACAGCCTCGACATAACGAAGCTCGACATCTCGAACAACAAGGACCTTGCTTACCTCTCTGTGAACGGAACAAAGTTGACACAACTCGACATCAGGGGAAAGAGATCCATCACCACGCTCAACATCAGCAACACGGCGATAAGATACATAGACCTGGAAGACCAGTACAGTCTGCGCGATTTCCGTGCACGCAATACGCAATGTGAGTTTTTCTATTTCAACTACATCAATCCATGGGGACGCTTCAACTATGTGGATATCCGCGACAACAAGAAGATGACCGGAAATTCCATGAACTTCACGCTTCACACCATACCGCAGGCATATTCGGACTACAGCAACTCTCTACTTATCGCAGGATCAAACGGCGAGACGGCTGACACGGAATATGCCACATCACAGGACATGAAGTGGAAGTGTGACGTGACGGGTGACGGTACGGCAAAGAACGAAGCCGTGAAGGTCACCGTAGACGGCACCGACACCGGCGAGAGAGTATCTGGCAAGGGCGAGTTCGGAGGAATTACATTTGAGCAGGAATACGACTTCACGAAATATTCAACCACAGGCGGTACGTTCACCGTATCGCAGTGGACTGGAGCTTACTTCCAGCAGCTTGCAGACGTGACAACGAGCGCAAAGGCAGGCGTGGCAATCCATATCACTCCGACTCCTGCCGAGGGCTATGTATACGACGGTGTAATCGTGAACGGTGAGAAGATTCAGGAGGAATGGTTCGTTGTGAATGGCGAGGCTACAATCAAGCCAGTGTTCCGCGGAGCAGACCGCAAGATTACCTTTACGGCTCCTGCAGGACAGACTCTGTCGTTCGCAGTGGCTGTGCAGAAGGGTGCAGACAAGAAGGTGCAGGTAGACTGGGGTAGCGGTGCGAAAATGGAATACGACGTATCCGACACCAACTACACCCGTCTTGACGGAACAGCAGAAACTGTAGCTGAAAGCGGAGCAACCGAGTCAACAGTGACCATCTACGGCGACGTTGATGCCCTCAACCTTGAGAGCTTTGGCGAATACGGAGAGATGATGGGCATATGGAACAA
Organism: Oscillibacter sp.; assembly: GCA_963594595.1. Classification (GTDB taxonomy): domain Bacteria; phylum Bacteroidota; class Bacteroidia; order Bacteroidales; family Bacteroidaceae; genus Prevotella. The sequence goes on from CAVBFA010000040.1 coordinate 2,377, forward strand.
CAAAGTTTCAAGCATCGACCTTACGAACAACGACCTGCTCATAGCGCTGAATCTCTACATGAACCCAATCAAGACCCTTGACGTGACCAACCAGACCGGTCTTCAGGAGCTTGACTGTTCATATTGCGAGCTGACGGAACTCGACGTAACCAAGAATACGAAACTCCTTTCGCTCCAGTGCTACGGCAACGAACTCACCACGCTCGATCTCTCCAAACTTCCGGAGTTGCTTGAGTTGAATGCCCGTGTGAACAAGTTGACTGGTGTTGACTTCACAAACAATCCAAAGCTTCAGGTTGTGAACGTGACAAACAATGAACTGAGCACAATAGATGTGGCACACCTCACCGACCTTGTCAGCTTGGAAGCTGCCGGCAACAAGCTGACAACCCTCGACGTTTCAAAGAACACTCAGCTGTTGGTTCTTGGTGTGGGCAATAACAAGCTAACCGAACTGAACCTCGACAACAATAAGGCATTACGCTCGCTCTTATTCAACGACAACTCTATCCAGATTCTTGATTTGAGCAAGCTGACAGAACTGCGCCAGATCGACTGTGGAGGAAACAATATGACGGCTTGTGACCTCAATCAGTTCTACAAGGATTTACCACAGTATCCTGAACTCACAAAGGATGAGCAGGAAGCCTTGAAGGGAGCATCTCTGACAATCCTCACCGGTACGGAGGAAACTCCTAACGATGCTGCCGGCTCTGACACTTCTATCGCAAGCGACAAGGGATGGATCGTAAGTATGGAAGGCAACGGCTCCGGCTGCGATATCACATGGATATACATCGGCAAGACTGAGAACGGAACGATTGCCTTGAAGGATGCCGAGGGTAACGATATCCAGTCTGGCGACAAGGTGAAGCGCAACTCGCCAATCTCTCTCATAGCCACTCCAGACAAGGGTTATGTCCTCGATAAGGTTTTGGTGAACGGTAAAGCCGTGGAGGGCACAGAGTTCAAGATTTCCCGCATCTCAACCGTAACGGCAACATTTGATATTGCTTCTGCAATAGATGCTGCCACTATCAATGATGCAAGTGTAAGCACAGCAAGCGGCTCTATTATCGTTTCTCTGCCAGAGGGAGCTCTCGCCGAGGTATTCTCTCTTGATGGAACGAGAATATGCAGTCTGGCTGCCGGAACATCAATCATTCCTGTTGCCGACGGCACATATATCGTGCGCACAAAGAACGGTGGTGACTTAAAGACAATGAAGGTAAGCGTGAAGTAACTCCGCACTTTTATTAATACACAAAAGAACTCTCGTAGCTTATTGTTGGCTGCGAGAGTTTTTTTGTGTATTAGATTTAAAAACAAAGTATGATTCTGCCATTCTCTTCTTGCCGGTCTTCCCCCCGATCCCTGCGAAACTTGGGCTTACTTATACAATAATAATTAATAAATTTGGGAGTTTACCCTATTATCATTACTTTTGTATTTAAGTTTCCATACTATTCGCCCATTGGCAGCATTGTGGATAACTTTGCTGACAATACGGTGCCTCGCCATGAAAAGTCCCTGTAGAGAGATGATTGGCGACAGGTGCAGGGATTGTGGAAAAATATGCCATCCGCATAGCCTGCACCACAATAGACAATAATTGAAAAATAAAAAAACAGAAGATTACAAAATGCAAGAGACAAGACAAAATCGTATAGCAAGACTTCTGCAGAAGGAGCTGAGCCTTATTTTCCAGAGTCAGACAAGAGCCATGCACGGAGTGATGGTGTCGGTGACGAGGGTCAGGGTGAGCCCAGACCTCAGCATCTGCACGGCATATCTGAGCATATTCCCGTCGGACAAGGGAGAGGAGATAATAGAAAACATCAGAAAGAACGAGAAGACGGTGCGCTACGACCTCGGTCAGCGAGTGCGCAACCAGCTGCGAATCATTCCGGAGCTGCGCTTCTTCATCGACGACTCACTCGACTATATTGAGCATATCGACGAGCTTCTGAAGAAATAGGAGAGTCATGAATTTTCCATTCTACATAGCACGCCGTTACCTCTTCTCAAAGAAGAGCACACACGCCATAAACATCATCAGTTGCATCAGTGCCGTTGGTGTGGCAGTGGCCACGATGGCTCTCGTGGTGACACTCAGTGTGTTCAACGGTTTCCACGACCTCGTGGCATCGTTCTTCACATCCTTCGACCCGCAGATAGAACTCGTGCCTGCAGAGGGAAAGACGGCACCTGCCGACGACCCGCTGCTGCAGAAGGTGAGAAAGCTGCCAGAGGTTGATGTGGCGTCGGAGTGTGTGAAAGACCAGGCGCTCGCCATATACAAGGGCAAGCAGACCATGGTGTGGGTGATGGGCGTTGACGACAATTTCGAACGTATGTCGCGCATCGACGACATACTGTATGGCGACGGCACGTTTCTGCTCCAGGCGGCAAACCTGAACTTCGCCGTGGTGGGCATACGCCTCGCCGAGACTCTCGGCATGAATGCCAACTGGGACGGCAACCTGATGATATACGCCCCGCGGAAGACAGGACAGCTCGACCTCGCCAATCCATCCGACGGATTCGTTGTGGATTCGCTGATTTCTCCGGGAGTGGTGTTCATGGTGAAACAGGGAAAATACGACCGTGACCACGTGATAGTGCCAATCACCATGGCGCGCACCCTGTTTGAACAGCAGGGAATGCTGTCGTCGCTGCAGATTCGCCTGAAGAACGGCAGCGACCTCAATGCCGTGAAGCAGAAGATGCAGGAGATTGTCGGCGACCGCTACCGTGTGCTCGACCGCTATGAGCAGCAGGCAGACACGTTCCGGATAATGAAGGTGGAGAAATTCATTGCATATATCTTCCTCACGTTTATCCTCATCGTGGCGAGCTTCAATATCATCGGTTCGATATCCATGCTGATAATCGACAAGAAGGATGATGTGGTGACGCTCAGAAATCTCGGTGCTACAGACCGTCAGATATCCCGTATCTTCCTCTTCGAGGGCAGGTTGATATCCTTCTTCGGAGCATTGGCAGGAATACTCATCGGACTGCTTCTCTGCTGGCTTCAGCAGCAGTTCGGCATCGTGGCGCTCGGACAGTCGAGCGGCACATTCGTAGTGGATGCCTATCCCGTAAGCGTGCATCCGGAAGACGTGCTCGTGGTGTTCGCCACGGTCATTGCAGTAGGCTTCCTGGCAGTGTGGTATCCAGTGAGATATTTCTCACGCCGCCTGTTGGGCTGACGTGTGTAGCGGCAGAATGGCAGACGGGGCTGCAGATATACAGCTCGTCGACTCATATAGAAATTAAAAGCGGATTGCAAGTGTCAAGAGGGCAGGTTCTTACCTGATAATCCCTGTTGCTTGCAATCCGCTTTTCCTTTGTGGTGTTTCTGGAAATGTGATTTGCAACGACTGTATGTCGCTTTCTGACCGCATGGCAAGTGCAGGCAGAACAATTTCGTAGAGAGCCTGTTTTACCTCCTCGTTGGGGAATCCCAAGATATAGCCGAACTCATCGCTCTCTTTGATTGTGATGTAGCCAGACTGGTATAAGAACAGTTCCGCCCCACCTACAGAGACGTCAGAGAGTTCGAGAGTATTGCGCATTATGAAACAATGGTCGAATTTTTTCAGACGCAGTTCGATGTCGTCAACAAATTTAGGAATAAGCGACGTAGCACCCGATGCCGCCCAATAATTGCTTATTTCATGAGAACTCAAAGCATTGATCAGACTATATGGGTTGTATATGTCGATCATGTTTCTACGACTGAAATGGTAACCGTCGTAATAATTTTTCAGCATGTCATGCGTTTCCTGTGCAGACCAGTTGTTCGCTTTGCTCATCTCGTGGAGTTCAGGACCGAAGTTTTCTTTTATTTCCTCTTCCGTTATGCCGCAGATAGGAGCGTATTCAGGCATGAAACTGATATTGGTGAGATTGTTGAGAACGGAGAACAGAGAAATTTGGGTAAATTTGGTGATTCCTGTGATGAATACGAATCTTTCATATTCATCACAAGCCTTGAGCACAGCGAATACGTCACGGTATACATCGGTGCAGTCTTTGTGTTCTGCCGTCTTCCACGAATGTTGGAGTGGAGAATCATATTCGTCAATGAGAACAGCCACTTTGTTGCCTGTTTTCTTTGATGCCGTAATGATAATGCGCTTGAATCTTACAGCCAGAGTGGCAGTAGCCAGAGGTTTGATGCCATACATTGATTCATATTCATGAAAGGCATCATTGAGATATGACGTTATGGCTTGTGGGGTGGATCCGGCGAGACTCATGTCGAGTCTTATGACAGGGTGCTTTTTCCATTCTTTTTCCAACTGCATTATTTTCAGTCCGTCAAACAGGTCTTTCCTTCCTTCAAGGTATGCCTCCAGTGTATCGACAAGCACGGACTTGCCGAATCTGCGGGGGCGGCTCAAGTAGTTGTATTGTTTGCCGCTATTTACCAATTTCCATATTATGTCGCTCTTGTCAACATAGAGATAATTGTCTTCTCTGATTTTCTTGAACGACTGAATGCCTACTGGTAGTTTTCTATTGCTGTTGTCTGTCATATCCATCCTCCTATATGGGTCTATTCCCTGCGAAGATACGCTTATTATCGAAAATAAGCAAACTTTTGAGCAAAATCATAATTCAGAATATGAAATGGGAGTATAGTCGCCAACGCCCTGATGACCGATTTGGGATTAATAAAAACAGACGAGTTGTCCGATTGTGCATCATCAACTCGTCTGTTGTGCTTTTTATTCGTTTATTGTCTTTATTCCCTCTATTTCTTTCAATCCTTCATCCCCTTCGACATCCACATGAAGGTGAAGTAGAACATCGTGCCGGTGATGAGTCCGGCGATGGCGTCGATGGCATAGTGGGCCTGTATGTATACCGTGGCGAAGCAGAGCAACACATAGAAGGGAGCCATAATATAGAGCAGCTTTCTGTTGCGGGTGTGCCATATCAGCAGCATTATCACGGTGCTTATTCCCACATGCGAACTTGGGAATGCCGCCGTAGGTCTCTCTCCGGCAGCCTTGGCGTCTTCAACGAGCTGGTAGAAGATGCCGTCGGTATATCCCGGACTCGGCAGACATTCGGTGTGGGTGTTGAAGTAGTCGCCAAGGTTGGGGAACACGCCAGCCGTTATCTGGTCTATGCCGACAGCCTTGAAATAGAACGTAGGTCCTGTCACCGGCACGAGCACGAATATCACGTAGTATGCGAAGAAAGAAGCCATTATCACGAATGCACAGCGCTCATACTCCTTGTATCTCCATATAAAATAGTATATCGCCGCCAGTGCTATCATCGGATAATATGCCGCATAACCCATGTCGAGCAGTTCGCTGACTACGCTCCATGGCATTGCCTCATGGAATATCAGCGCCGGCTGGCATCCGAACAGCGACTGTTCCGCCTGAGCGAATATGTGGTCGAGGTTGGGCAGCATGCGGTTCAGTTCGTAGGTATCGGGATACCACCAGCTGAGTAGCGCCATCTGCACCGTGATGCGGCAGAACCTCGTGAATCGGCATGGCACCATCCTGTAGACTCCCCACAGAGCCAGCGTCACCACCATGATTCTCACTCTGCCCCATATCATTGCCTCAGGGTTTGCCACCTTGGTGTATGTGAAGAACACCATGAGCAATGTCAGCACGAGATA
>CAVBFA010000040.1:8042-21075 GCA_963594595.1 Oscillibacter sp.
CCTGTCATCACCCACTCCAGCCAGAAGAGACCCTTCTTGGGCTTCTTCTCTATCTTGAATAAATCTTTCATAATCGTTGTCTTTTCCTTTTCCGGTCGTTCAAATCATTCTATCCTCTTTGTAAGCATCCAACTTTTGTATTGCTTCCATCCGTTGTGTAGCCATCCGTCTGGTGCATCCATCCGTCCGGCGCTTACATCCATCCGTTGTCCTTATACCATTTCATGCTGATTCTCACACCCTCCGGCAGCTGGCATTTCGGTTCGAAGCCCAGTTCCTTTCTTGCCGGAGATATGTCGCATTGCCAGTTGCGCTGCTTCATGATATTGTATTTGTCGCGGTTCAGGGCGGAAATCTTTCCCGTCATGTGCGCCATAGCCTCTGCAACCGTAGACACGGTTTTCAGGAACCACAGTGGCGCCACGATACGCAGCACGTGCTTCACTCCCAGTTCCTTCTGTATCAGGTCGCTGAACGTGCGTGACGAATACACCTCACCGTCGCTCAGAATGTAGCTGCTGCCGGTCTTTCCGTTGGTGAGAGCCAGGAACACCGCCTGCACCACGTCGCTGACGAAGATGAACGTGATGTCCTGTCGCTTGTATCCCACGGCGAAGTCCACATGCTTCTTTATGCTCTCCGCCATCATGAAATAATCCTTTTCCCGCGGACCATACACTCCCGTAGGTCGCAGTATGATGAACGGCAGCCTGTCTGCCACTGACCGCAGATAGTCCTCCGCCTCCAGTTTGCTCTTGCCGTATGCCGTGTTTGGGCATGGTGTGTCGGAGTCGGTGATGTCGGTATGCGGCTCCTCCTCCCGTATCGGTCCGAGTATGCTCAGGCTGCTTATGAACACGAAGCGCTTCACAGGCATGGCGAGATCGAGGATGGCATTCACCAGATGCCTCGTTCCCTTGCTGTTAGTCTTGAAGAAGTCAGCCTTGTTCAGACATTTCGTCACGCCGGCGGCATGCACCACATAGTCGAAGCTGTGTTGGCGCAGCTGCTCCTTGAGCTTATGCTCGTCATTGAAATCCAGTTCTATGAAGTTTATCCCCTCTTGCGGCAGATATTTCCGTGAGCTTGTAGCCCTTACGGCAGCCCACACTTCCATTCCTCTGCGGAGAGCCTCTTCAACGATGAAGCTGCCGATGAAACCAGTGGCGCCAGTGATGAGTATCTTGTCTTTTTGCATTCTTGTCATTTCTTTTCAGCTGCAAATGTAAGGAAAAAACTGATAATAATCTACTTATGCCCCTGTATTTTTCATCCGCCCCGCTTGGGTGCCAAAAAGTTGAAATACGTTGTGAAGTTTGCAAATACAATTTTAATTTATTAATTTCGCACCCAAAGTATGCAATTTTAAACGAATAAAGGAAATAATGAAAAAACTCTTCATAGAGACTTATGGCTGCCAGATGAACGTGGCAGACAGCGAAGTAGTCGCTTCTGTGATGCAGATGGCGGGTTATGAACTTTGCGAAAAGGAAGACGACGCAGACGCTATTTTTCTGAATACATGCAGCATCAGGGAGAATGCTGAAAACAAGATATACAACCGTCTCGAAACCCTCCATGCAGAGCAGAAGAAGGGCCGCAAGCTCATCCTCGGCGTGCTGGGCTGCATGGCAGAGAGAGTGAAAGACGACCTTATAGAAAACCATCACGCCAATCTCGTGTGCGGTCCCGACAGCTATCTCACTCTGCCCGACCTCATAGCGCAGTGTGAGAACGGCGGCAATGCCATCAACATCGAACTCTCCACCACCGAGACCTACCGCGACATCGTGCCGATGCGCATCGGCGGACAGAAGGTGAGCGGCTTCGTGAGCATCATGCGAGGCTGCAACAACTTCTGCCACTACTGCATAGTGCCATACACCAGAGGCAGGGAGCGCAGCCGTGATCCGGAGAGTATCCTCAGAGAGGTGAAAGACCTGCACGACCGCGGTTTCAAGGAGGTTACGCTGCTGGGACAGAACGTGAACAGCTACGGCCTCTCGCCGTCCGGAAAGAAAGAAGAAGGCAAGGTGTCTTTCGCCGAACTCCTCAGAATGGTGGCTCAGGCAGTGCCCGACATGAGAGTGAGATTCACCACTTCCAATCCCGAAGACATGAAGGAGGACATCCTGCACGTCATAGCCGAAGAACCGAATATCTGCAACCATATCCACTTCCCGGCACAGAGCGGAAGCGACAAGATACTGAAGCTGATGAACAGGAAATACACCCGTCAGCAGTATCTCGACACCATAGATGCCATACGCCGCATCATCCCTGGCTGCGGAATAACCACCGACATCTTCGTGGGCTACCACGACGAGACGGAAGAAGACCACCAGCAGACCCTGTCGCTCGTCAAGGAGGTGGGCTTCGACTCAGCCTTCATGTTCAAATACTCAGAGCGCCCGGGCACCTATGCCTCAAAACATCTGCCTGACAACGTGTCGGAGGAGGTGAAGATACGTCGACTCAACGAACTGATAAAGCTGCAGACCGAAGTAAGCGCCGAGCAGAACAGAAAAGACGAGGGCAAGGAGTTCGACGTCCTCGTTGAGGGCTACAGCAAGCGTTCCCGCCAGCAGCTGATGGGCAGGACGGAGCAGAACAAGGCGGTGGTGTTCGACAAAGGCAGCCACCACGTGGGCGAGACGGTGAGAGTGAAGATAACGGGCTCGACAAGTGCAACGTTGTTCGGAGAATGTTTATATAACATCAAAAAAAACATACATGACAAAATCCAATAAATTCAAGTCAATTGAAATATGTGCTGGAGCCGGTGGACAAGCCATTGGCTTGGAACAGGCTGGATTCGAGCACGTGTTACTGGTTGAACTGGAAAAAGAATATTGTGAAAGCCTAAAGCGTAACCGTCCAAATTGGAACGTACAATGCATGGACGTACACAAGTTTGACGGAAGACCATTCCGAAACGAAATAGACCTTTTGTCAGGCGGAGTTCCTTGCCCACCATTCAGCATAGCAGGAAAACAACTTGGAAAAGACGACGAGCGTGACCTCTTTCCTGAAATGCTCAGATTAGTAGACGAGATTAACCCACGGCTTGTTATGATTGAGAACGTGAAGGGGTTGCTCAGTCCTAAATTCGACAGCTATAGGCAACACATCATAGACACACTCTCGAATTTAGGATACAACACCCACATTGAACTGGTTAACGCATCCGACTATGGGGTACCACAGCTGCGACCACGTGTCGTAATCATAGGAATACGTAAGGACATACATGATAATTTCCGTTTTCCGCAAAAAGAGCTTACCACATCAAACGTTGGCGACTCCATCTACGACCTTATTTCAGAGAATGGATGGAAACTTGCTGATGAATGGAGACTCAAAGCTAACAAGATAGCCCCAACACTTGTTGGAGGCAGTAAAAAACACGGAGGTCCAGACTTGGGACCGACAAGAGCAAAGGCTGCATGGGCGGAACTTGGAGTTGACGGTAAGGGAATTGCAAACGAAGCACCGTCTGCCGACTTTGAAGGAATGCCGCGCCTCACCCCAAGAATGCTTGCAAGGATACAAGGGTTTCCTGACAACTGGGACTTCGGCAAAAAGAAAACTGTAGCGTGCAGAATGATAGGAAATGCCTTTCCGCCACCGGTCGCATATAAAATAGGACATCAACTATATAAAACTCTACAACATGAAGCATATCATAGCAGAAGCAAGAAAGACATATCACCAAGAGCTGCTGTCTGAGAAAGTTCTGACTATAAACATGCACGGTGTGCCGAGCAATGCCGACAGTTCGTCAAAACTTTCAATCGCCATATCAAAATACATAGCAGACAAACTTACTGCGGAGATTCAAGAAAAAGCATTAGGACAAACTTCAGGAGCCAAGTTTGAACAGATAAACATGAACTTTCTTGCAGCAACATTTCTTAAAATGCAGAATATATGTCCTGGTAAATGGCATATAGAAAAATTAGGGAACAGAAACGCGATAAAAACAAGCAGCTTCGCGCAATATGAACACATTGACTATCTTAACGACTTGGCAAAAGCCAATGCCGGACTGGCCGCAAGTATAGGAAATGACTATATGGTCGCACCAGATGTGGTAGTGTACCGCGAGACCGAAGAGGATGAGGTTATAAATTCTCCTGTGCCTATTGTAGACGACACTGTATGCAAACAAGCCGACTTGCGAAAGAAAAATGGTGGACTGCCGATTCTGCACGCATCGGTATCTGCCAAATGGACAATGCGAAGCGACCGCGCACAGAACAGCCGGACTGAAGCACTGGGACTGATAAGGAACCGGAAAGGGCATCTGCCACACATTGTTGTTATCACCGGCGAACCGCTACCGTCGCGCATAGCATCATTAGCACTGGGTACAGGCGACATTGACTGTGTCTACCATTTTGCACTGTATGAACTGATGGAGGCTGTAAACAGCATAGGAGCCGAGGACGCAAAAGAAATGCTAAACATACTTGTCAGCGGCAAACGGCTTAAAGACATAAGCGACTTGCCATTAGACCTGGCACTATAAATATTAATATCAGTAAAGAGAGATGAAAGAATTTTTCCAGATACTGCGCCGCTTCGTGCCGCCATACAAGAGATACCTCGTCATGACGGTGTCGTTCAACATCCTGTCGGCTGTGCTCAACATATTCTCGTTTGCAGCCATAATCCCTATCCTGCAGATTATCTTCAAGACAGAGAAGGCTGCCGCAGCGCCACAGCTCATGGCATGGGACTGGGACAACATGAAGGAAGTGGCGGCAAACAACATGGACTATTATGTCAATGCGCTGATTGCCGATATAGGTCCTACCACCACATTGCTCGTGCTCGGACTCTTCCTCGCCACCATGACATTCCTCAAGACAGGAGCCTACTTCCTGTCGTCGGCCACCGTGATACCGATCAGGACCGGAATAGTGAGAGACATCCGAAACCAGCTCTACCGCAAGATAACATCCCTGCCTATCGGCTTCTTCTCTGAGGAGCGCAAAGGAGACATCATAGCCAGGATGAGCGGCGACGTGCAGGAGATAGAAAACTCCATAATGAGTTCGCTCGACATGCTCTTCAAGAACCCCATCCTCATAATAGCATATTTCGCCACGCTGCTCTGCATCAGTTGGCAGCTTACTCTCTTCACCATACTTTTCGTTCCCGTCATGGGATGGATAATGGGAAAGGTGGGCCGCAAGCTGAAACGCAAGTCAAAGGAGGCACAGGCCCTCTGGAGCGACACCATGAGCCAGGTGGAGGAGACCCTCGGCGGACTGCGTATCATCAAGGCATTCTGTGCTGAGGAGAAGATGAACAGGCGCTTCGACAATACCAACTCCAGCTACAGAAACCAGATTCTCAAGGTGAACACCCGTCAGCAGATGGCACACCCCATGAGCGAGTTCCTCGGCACGGTGATGATAATCATCGTGTTGTGGTTCGGCGGCATCCTCGTGCTCAACCAGCAGGTGCTCTCCGGTCCAACGTTCATCTATTATCTCGTGATCCTCTACAGCATCATAAACCCTCTGAAAGACTTCTCCAAGGCAGGCTACAACATCCCTAAAGGACTGGCTTCAATGGAGCGTGTAGACAAGATCCTGCTTGCCGAAAGCGACATCAAGGAGAAGGAGAACCCTCAACACATCTCCAGCTTCGACCACACCATAGAGTTCCGCCATGTGTCGTTCAGATACGGCGAGCAGTGGGTGCTCAGAGACATCAACCTCACGATAGAGAAGGGAAAGACGATAGCCCTCGTGGGACAGAGCGGAGGAGGAAAGTCTACCATGGTAGACCTCATTCCGAGATACTACGACGTGCAGGAGGGTGAGGTGCTCATCGACGGCATCAACGTGAAAGACCTCGACATCCACGACCTCAGACAGCTCATCGGCAACGTGAACCAGGAGGCGATACTCTTCAACGACACCTTCTTCAACAATATCTCCTTCGGTGTTGACAACGCCACGCAGGAGCAGGTGGAAGAGGCAGCCCGCATAGCCAATGCCGACGAATTCATCAAAGCTTCTGAAAACGGCTACGACACCAATATCGGTGACCGCGGCGGACGACTCTCCGGCGGACAGCGACAGCGCGTGAGCATAGCGCGAGCCATCCTCAAGAATCCGCCGATACTAATCCTCGACGAGGCAACATCGGCTCTCGACACAGAGAGCGAGAGACTCGTGCAGGACGCCCTGGAACGACTGATGAAGACGCGCACCACCGTGGCGATAGCCCACCGGCTCTCCACCATCAAGAATGCCGACGAGATATGCGTGCTCCACGAGGGACAGATAGTGGAGCGGGGCACCCACGACGAACTCATCAGCAAGGACGGATATTACAAGAAGCTGCACGACATGCAGTCATAACAAAATATTCATTCATATATGGCATACAAAATAGTCTACCCCATCTTCTACGTGTTGTCGCTGCTGCCCTACAGAATATTGTATGGCATCTCCGACTTCTTCTATCTCATCATGTATCATATCGTGGGCTACAGGAAGAAGGTGGTGAGAAAAAACCTCAGTTCCTCGTTCCCCGAGAAAACACCTCAGGAACTGAAAGAAATAGAGCATGGGTTCTATCATTGGCTCTGCGACTATTTCGTGGAAACCCTGAAGCTGCTCACCGTCAGCGACGAGCAGCTGCTCAAGCACATAGAATTCAGGAATGCGGAACAGATAGAAGAATATTACGACAAGGGGCAGACCTGCGCCGCCATCCTCGGCCACTACTGCAACTGGGAACTGCTCTCTGCCACGGGACTCGCCTTCAAACGTCACAAAGAGGCGGTGTGCGGACTTATCTATCATCCGCTGAGGAGCAAAATCTTCGATATGCTCTTCAAGGACATACGACAGAGCAAGGGAGGAGTATGCATTCCGAAACAGGAAATACTGAGATACCTCGTGAGATACAAACGCGAGAAGCGCATGTGGCTCTTCGGATACATCTCAGACCAGTCGCCGAAATACCTGAACATACACTGCTGGCTGCCGTTCCTAAACCACGACACACCAGTCTTCACCGGCGGCGAGAAGATAATGAAGAAGATGAACGACGCCGTGTTCTATGTTGACATGCAGAGACCGGAACGCGGCAGATACATCTGCACCTTCAGACTGATTACCGACAAACCTGCCGAGATGCAGGAGAACGAGATAACGACACGCTTCTTCAAGATGCTTGAGGACACCATAAAGAGGGATCCCAGACTATATCTCTGGACTCACGACAGGTGGAAGAGAAACCATGAACACTTCGACAAGTATTATGTGATGGAGAACGGACATGTGACAAAACGAAAAGACATACAAATATGATATTAGGATTTGACCCACGCTTTTATCTGTGGAGTCACGACCGCTGGAAAAGAACACACGAAGAGTATGAAAGGAGATTAAAAAAAGTAAAAGAATAATTAAGCTATGATTTATAATATGAAAATAATAGCCATCTTGCTGATGATACAATTTGGGACAATACAAATTAATGCCCAAGCAATCGCCATAAGCAAGAAGACAACGTTCTCATACGACTTAAATGGTAACATAACAAGCCGTAAAGGCATTTCTACACCATCTTTGAAGCCAAATGACGGGAACAACCGGATTGACATATCCGGCGATATTTCTATCATCGGCAAAGACAACAAATTTACCATTGACCTTAAAAAGGACTATGGAACAACTGCAACATTGCAAGTGAGCGATTTGTCTCCGATCGTGGTAAAATCAGCAGAGTTCAACAAACGGACATATACTGTTGACATGAATGACTGCCCGTCTGGAGTATACATATTCAATATTAAAGTAGCCTGTAGCGAAGCTACAAAAAAAGTCATAAAAAACTGAATTTGTGTATGAAGGTAAAAAATCTGTATATACTGCTGTTCATACTGGTAACTTCCAACCTGTCGGCAAAAGATACGGTAGGCAAGACGGCAGACAGTTATGAAGTAACTCCTAACGGTCAGTTTCATTACGAGATGCCTATATCTGTAGTTTCAGGTACAGGCGGGATGTCTCCGCAACTGTCCATAGTATACGACAGTTCAAAAGGCGACTGCTTGTTAGGCCGTGGCTTTGACCTGTCTGGCATATCCCTAATAAGCCGAGCTCCACGCAATCTTTACCGTGACGGCAAGGCAGATATCATACACTTTGACGAAAGCGACCGTTTTATGCTTGACGGAGCGAGACTGGCTCTTGTAAACGAAACTGCCGAGTATCGTGAATACCGGACAGAAAACAATAGCTTTTCTAAAATCATAGCGGAAGGCAACAAAGCCAATCCTTCAAAATTCACAGTATACACAAAAGACGGACTTACGAGGGAGTATGCAAATGCAAAGAACCTCAATGGAAGAAGCGGCAACAATCTGTTTTGGCTTGAGACCAAAGTGACTGATACTAAAGGCAACTATTACAAGATATTCTATATTTCCGACTGTGAAAACAACGAGTTCCTACCGGAAAAGATAACATATACGGCTAATGACAAAGCAGGTCTTAGCCCCTATGCGTCAATACTCATCACGTATAAGACTTACTGCTCTCCTTGCGCTTTCATAAGCGGACTAAAGGTAAAGAAATCATATGTCATAAACAGTATAGACTGCAAATACGGCGAACAGCTTGTAAGAAGGTACAATATTGACTATACTGTAGCCAACAACGAACATTTTGTCAGGAGCATAAGAGAATCAACTGCATCTGACGAGAAAAGGCCAACCTTGTTCTCTTGGAACAACAATGAAAGTAACGGCACAACAAATCTTGACATAACAACATACGGCAATGCAACATTGGCAACTGCAATCACCGGTGATTTCAACGGTGACGGCAAAACTGACATACTCGTACGCCCTGACTACAGCGACAGACTTGATTTCCAGATTCTGCTTAGCGACGGAAAATCTTTTACAAAAGCTTATGAGAGCAATTTCCTCACACCTGAAGAAGGAAAGTATAAGCGAAGATACATAACCACGGTCGTGAACGGCGACTTCAACGGCGACAGTTATGACGATATCGTTGTTGAAAGAGGGAACCATCCATACTATATGATAGACCTTTATCTGTCAGATGTTGATAATGCTGGCAACTACAGTCTAAAATATGAAAAGGGTATAGTACCTGCACTAGATTCGAAACATTCAATTTACGCCACAGACATAAACTGTGACGGGGCGGCGGACCTGATTGTCCGTGGAGGATACGCATCGAGCGATTACTGCATGCTTGTTTCCGAGTCTTCGGAGAACGGCATAACCCCATTGGTCAGACAAAGCGAAATAGAGTTCATTTCCCAAGAAGATATATGGGACAGACCATGCCTTGTAGATTTTGACGGTGACGGGACAGTAGAGATTCTAAACATGCATGACAACAATACCGGCAACCTTTATAAAATAGACGATTCCGATAAACTTGTAAAATCGAACGGCTTTGACTTCGGCACAAGTTATTTCTGTATGGGAGATTTCAACGCTGACGGAAAGACCGATGTGATAACTATGGGAACGACCAGCAAGCCTGATACCGGATGGGAAATGAATTTTTCAACAGGTATAACTGGAGAAAATGAAAAGTCTTTCGTCTCCGAAGCCATTACGAGCCTTTTCAATCCTAAGAACAAGCAGATTCTTGTTGCAGACATTAACGGTGACGGTTTTGATGACCTTTATGTAGTAGGGGAAAAGACCAACAAGAATCAGACATGCCCAGTAAATATATATATAAATGACCGGACTGGGAAAAACTTTTCGCATTATACAGGAAGCAACACAGTTGGAACAGACAAAGCCAACTTCCGTATAGCAGATTTCAACGGCGACGGCAAAGCAGACTTCATTTGTTATCCAAACAGCAAGGGTTCATCTGTTCCAATAAGCCTGCATGTCTCGACAAATACCGGTGACAATGCGTTGACTTCCGTAACTGACGGACTGGGAAACCACACAAATATTAAGTATGCGAAACTGACAGATGGACAGGTGTTCAGGCGCGGTACGCTCAAGTCTTATCCGTTTGTTTCGGCAATATGTCCATGGCCCGTGGTAAAAGAAATGTCCGTCTCAGACGGCATAGGAGGCATGTCCACGACAGGTTACAGCTATAACAATTTGATTATACATAAAAGAGGCAGAGGAATATTGTGCTTCGAGGAAATGTCTGCAAAAGAATACAACACCGGCATCATCATGACAAAAGGCTACGAGATACTGAATGAGACAGCAACGCCGGCATTGAAGTATTCAAAGACGACGCTTGACGGTAAAACCCTAAACGATGCCTTTTACAAAAATACAATCAACTATCAGTTTAATGATGGCAAGTCAGAAATGGCTTATACGTACTATCCTCAATGCGTAGAGGAAAAGTCATACGAATATAATTCCGGGCAACTTGTATCTCACAAGCTTTCAATCTTTGAACAGGACAACTTCGGCAACACGACAAAGTCGACTGTTATAAGCGGCAGAAAATCTGTTGCCACGGAAAATGTCTACTACAACAATGAAGACAGATGGATTTTGGGACGACTGACAAAAGCAGCGGTGACGAAATCCGAAAACGGTGAGAGCCAGACCTTGACTTCTGAATTCAAGTACGATTCTGACAGTGGATTGCTCATAGAAGAGGCATTTGAACCAGAAGATTCACATGGCTACAGAAAACAATATGCTTATGACGTGTTCGGAAATATCACATCAGACGTGACAATACCAAACGACCGGAGTTTTGAGCCACGCGGTTCGGAATCGGAATACGACAGAAGCGGAAGATTTATGATAAAAAAGAGAAACGCTCTGTCGTTTGTCTCGACATCTAAAACCGACGATGCCCTCGGAGTGGAGAAAAGGACTGTTGATGCCAACGGACTTGCCACGTCATACGAGCACGACTCATTCGGAAATGTAACGGCAATAAATTCTCCTCTTTCAAACACGACAATAACGTCAGACTGGAGTAACGGCAATGCGCATGCTCCGCAAAATGCCGTATACTTCACGAGGACGGACAAGGCGGGCAGTCCGTTCGCCATGGAGTTTTTCGACAGTCTCGGCAGAACTGTCCGTAAGGTGACGGAAAACATAGAAGGAAAAACAGTCTACGCAGATGCAGTATACAACCGTAAAGGTCAAATCATATCAAAGTCTGAACCATATTTCGCAGGCGATGTCCCGCTATGGACGGAGTACGAATACGACAATGCAGGAAGGACTATAAAGGAGAAAAAACCGGACGGAGCCACGGCAACCATGAGTTATAACGGATTGACAACCAGCGTAACTGACGCTAACGGCAACACTTCTTCAAAGACATATGATATGGACGGTAACCTTACCGTGAGTACAGATGCCACGGGCAACACGGTAACTTATAAATATGATGCAAGCGATAAATGCATTCAGATTACGGGACCGCGGACAACGACAACTATTGAATATGACAAGTTCGGCAACAGGACAAAGCTCTCTGACCCGGATTTGGGCACCATTGAATACACCTACACTCCATACGGAGAATTGGCAAGCCAGACCGACAGCAAAGGTACTGCCGAATACGTATATGATTTGATCGGTCGTATTACAGACGAGAAACGTAAGGATTTCACATACTCCTATACTTATGATGCAGAATGGAAAGGGGCGTTGTCTGGTGCTGCATGTTCCAACGGCATTGCCAGGGAGTTAAGTTATGATTCTTACGGAAGAGTCGTAACTGAAAACGAAAGTATATTCGGCAACACTTATACAACACGAAGAACCTATGACAACTTCAGTCGCCTGTCAACACTGGAATATCCTTCCGGTTTCAAGGTGCGTAACAACTATGCGCCAACAGGTTATCTCGAGTCGGTATCGTCAGCCGACAATACCAAGAATTACTGGAAGGCAGTCAGCAGCAACGCTGCAGGACAGCCGCTGTCAGAATCCTTGGGCAACGGAATGGGTATAGACATGGCATACGACACGGCAGGAAGAACTGTCAGCATACAGGTTCCCGGAATCCTTGCCAGGTCTTTCTCGTACGACTCTAATGGGAACCTAAACGGCAGGTCTGACAATATCCGCAACCTGACCGAAACATTCAGCTATGATTCTCTTGACCGTCTTACAGCGGCAAGCGACAACAGAGGACACGTAACAGATATTAGATATGACGGAGCCGGCAACATTACTTACAAAACTGGTCTCGGCTCTGTCTTTTATACCGACGGCACCAATAGGATAAGCAGCGTCAAGGGAGAGAAATACACTCTACCTGTATTTGACGATATAAAATATACCTCGTTCAACAAAATATCCAGTTTAAAGCAGAACATTTCAGAAAATCCGCTCAGATACAACACTCTGTCCATAGACTACGGAGTGGACAAAGAAAAGAAGGTGGAATTTACCGGCTCTTTCATGGGCGGCTGCGGTCAGAACTTTGAATATCATTACAAGAACGCAAAGACAAGAATCTATGTCAATGACTTTTTCACCGAGGAGACGGCAGGAAACAGTACCAAAAGCCAGAACTATATATTTGCCGGTGGCAAGGCTGTTGCTATCCACGAGATTGCCGGCAACGGTGAAGTACACGACACATACCTGCATCACGACAACCTCGGCTCTGTAATTGCGTATAGCGACGGGAGCGGCAACCTGACAGAAGAGCTAAGCTACGACGCTTGGGGAAGACGGCGTGATCCGAACACATTGGACTACTACACTCTCTCGAACGATAGCATTTCAGAATACAATACAGGATTTACCGGTCACGACCATATCGACATGTTCAGCCTTGTCAACATGGAGGGAAGGATGTACGACCCTCTCGTCGGCAGATTCATGTCGCCAGACCCGATAGTGCAGATGCCGGAATACACGCAGAGTCTCAACCGCTATGCCTATTGTATAAACAATCCTCTGTCGCTTACTGACCCGACAGGCTACAGTTGGATAGGCGACACCTTCTCCGCTATAGTAGGAATAGCTGTAGGGCTTGAAACTGGCGGTCTTGCG
>CAVBFA010000041.1:0-948 GCA_963594595.1 Oscillibacter sp.
AGTCCTGATGAAAATAGTCGATGATATAGACGCACTGGTAGGTGCTGCGGGCAAAAGCCTTTGCCGCATTCACCAACAGTTCTATCTTGTCGTAATCCTCCTTGCTGATATGGTTCACCTCGTTGGAATGGAGGAAGAAATCTTGCTTCTCTTTATTCATTAGCCGCTTCTTTTATTCGTTAAACCCAATCGGTCATTAGACCGTAAATGTGGTGATTTATCTACTTCTTTGAGTCTTTCGTTTTTTATAAGGCATCTTTAGGTTGTTTTTAATTCGCAAAAGCTTATTATTACTCATTAAAAAGCAATCAAAATCAGCACATCTAAATCTCCGAAACCCATTCGATCCCTAATGACCGAATTGGGTTAAAATTGTTTATCGGGCCTTGCCTCTTATGCGATTCCAATCTACAAAAATACATCATTTTTGCGATTAGGGTTATGCTACATAAAAAAAATATAGAAAATTAATATGAAAAGTTACTAAAAGTCTTTTGCTGTTTCATGTTATTATTGTGCTTTCCAACCCGAAAAGAGTAGTTTGACAGCAAACCTTCCTTCCGTATGGCTTTCACGCGCGCACACGTATAAGTTTCTTCAGCCTAAAGTGTCAAAGTATCATTCTGGGGTTTTCTGCTTGTATAAGTCTCTGAACATAAGGATTATATGAAAATGATACTTTTCTGAATAATTTACAGAAAAGTATCATAAAAGTATCACAAAAGTGTCATTGTCTGGAAATTATTTCGTATATTTGCAGTGCTAATGCGATAAGATATAGATACAGGATATTCACGGTCTAATGGCCGTTTTTATGTTTAATTCAAATTTTGCAAGTTGTACTTGCGTCATTAATTTAATAATTATATCAACCATGAGAAACATCAAAATTCTTGAAAAAGCCTTTAAAGAAGGCAAAACTCCAAAGGGAATCGTTTATTGCTTCCT
>CAVBFA010000041.1:958-7274 GCA_963594595.1 Oscillibacter sp.
AGACGGAGTGTCTCCGTTATCCGTGTACCAAATGCAAGAACAAGGCAATCAGGCTTGACTATGCTATGTTTCCTGACGTTTTGGCTGATGGTGAGTGCAAGTGGTTCATTCCTCTGCGTGTAGTGAAAATGGCATGGGGATTCGATTCGCTCTTCATCGATGTTAAGGTGCGTGATGCCCAACCCCTGCGCGAGACGATGAAGAAGTATCTCGGCAGCGACAGCCAGTATTACCGCTATAAGCTCGGTCAGCTCAAGCTCAATCCCAACCAGCAGGCGCATATCAAGAAGCTCTTTGCCGAATACGGATACGAAAACGTGGACTTTGACAATTATTCCACAGAGATAGATTTCTATAACAGATGATTTCGGATTTTCCCCACGCCGTGGGGAATAAAACCCCACATTAGGGGGATTCGTTCCCCACGCCGTGGGGGAAATTCAGGAGGCTTAACCCTAATGACCGATTCGGGTTAAAGTGTATTATTCAAGTAAAAACAAATTTTTGAAAAACACTATGAAAATAACAATTCGACATACGGATAATAAAAACAAGATGGTGATGAGCCACTGCTCGATAGACCGTTTGCTGTCACGCATGGCAACAGATGATTCCCGTCGTACGGTGATGCGCTTCAGAGAGGTGGCGCCATATCGAGACCGCAATATTCATAATTACGACGATATGCCACAGTGGAGGCATGTATATCCCGGAGTGGAACTGAAACGGGATGACAACGACAATATGGTGATGAAAAGCTGCAACGGGATAATCACCTTGCAGTTTGGAGATGTCGCAGACCGCGATGCTATAGAGAAAGTGAAGCGTGCCGTCGCTTTCGTCCCGTCCACTATGGCTGCCTTTCAGGGAGCCGATGGCATGAGCGTGGTGGCGCTGGTGAGATATGCCGGGGCAGACGGCACGTTGCCATCCGCCGAAGAAGAGGCAGACCGCCAGTATCGTATTGCCCACCAGCGCATCCTGCCGATATACAGGGCAGTGGTGAACGTGCCGTTGCGCGGCGGCGAACCGTCGATCTTCGACAGTTTCCTTATGACCGTGGATGCAGAACCATACTATAATCCGGATGCCGTGGTATTGCGTATCGACGATAGTAGCGCAGTGCAGACCATTTTGTCGCCCGTTTCACTGGGCGATATTGAAGATGAACCCAGGGCGGACGACAATGAGGAAGAGCAGAAAGAAGACAATGGTGTGCGCGTGAATATCGTAAGGATGATGAGGCTGCTGCGCAGCCGTTATGATTTCCGCTATAATGTGGTGATGAAATACGTGGAATACCAGTCAAAGGAAAAGCCATGGTATGGCTATATGCCGGTGGAGCCAAGGGTGCAGAAGCGTATGACCCTCGAAGTGCAGTTGGCTGATATCCGTGTCAGCATCAAGGACGTGCGCAATTTCCTTGAGTCGGACTATATACAGAATTATGACCCGATAAGCGACTTCCTGCAGGAGTGTAGCGGAAAGTGGGACGGCAAAGACCATATCCGTGCGCTGGCACGCACCGTACCTACGTCAAATCCTCATTGGGAAGACTGGTTCTACACGTGGTTCCTCGCTATGGTGAGCCAGTGGCAGGGCACCACCTTCCGCCAGTATGGCAACTCCGTGGCGCCGCTGTTGATTTCCCGTCAGGGATATAACAAGAGCACCTTCTGCCGCCGCCTTCTGCCGCCGGAACTGCAGTGGGGCTACAACGACAACCTCATACTCTCGGAGAAACGCCAGGTGTATCAGGCAATGTCGCAGTTCCTGCTTGTCAATCTCGATGAGTTCAATCAGATTTCGCCCACTGTGCAGCAGGGATTCCTGAAGAACCTCATACAGTTGCCTACGCTGAAGATAAAGCGTCCCTATGGCAGTTATGTGGAGGAGTTTCCGCGCCTCGCCTCGTTTATAGCCACGAGCAATCTCACGGATATCCTTGCCGACCCGTCGGGCAACAGACGCTTTATCGGAATAGAGCTCACGGGGCCGATAGATGTGAGCGTCCGTCCCAACTACCGTCAGCTCTATGCCCAGGCGTTGGCGGCGTTGAGGGATGGCGAGAAGAGTTATTTCGATTCCGAACAGGTGCGCCTCATCATGCATAGCAACTGTGAGTTCGAGGTCATGTCGCCCACCGACCAGTATTTCAACATCTATTATGAGATTGTGGACGACGAGAGTGAAGGCGAGTGGCTCACGGCAGCAGAGATCTTCGATTTCCTGAAGAAGACCGTAGGGTCGTCGCTGAAGGTGAATTCGCTGATGGGATTCGGCAGGCGCCTCGCCAATATGACAGATATCCGTCGCAAGCGTTTTGCCTCCGGAATGAAGTATCTGGTGAGGAAAAGAACGTGATTTCGCCCCGATGATGATACTTCATATCCGTTTGTGATACTTTTATGCTACTTTTCTGTAATTAAAACAGAAAAGTAGCATTCTCTCAATACGCTGATGTCGAGACAGTTACGCCCATTTTGATGCCCCAAAATGATACTTTGACACTTCCGGGCAGGAAAATAAATCCACGATATGTGCGGTTTTGCTTCGGCACGAAATTTGCTGATGACCTATAAAAGATTAATTTAGAGGAAAGGAGTTGACAATATGGCATTTATTGATTATTACAAGATACTTGGTGTGGACAAGACCATACCGCAGAAGGATGTGAAGAAGGCTTATCTGAAGAGAGCCAAGCAGTTTCATCCCGACCTTCACCCTAATGACCCCAAGGCAAAGGCAAAGTTCCAGGCGCTGAACGAGGCATACGAGGTGATAAACGATCCGGAGAAACGAAGGAAATACGACCAGTATGGTGAGCACTGGAAGGAGGCGGAAGCCTTCGGACGGGGCGCCGGACGAGGAGGAACCGGTAGTGGTTTCTATGATGGCGAGGATGTACCATTCAGCGGTTTCGATTTCTCAAGCTTCGGTACCGGTACGGGCGGCTTCTCCAGTTTCTTCCAGAACCTCTTCGGAGGTGGTGGCGGAATGGGCGGCGGCAGAAGCAGCAGGATGCGCCAGAACTCGGGAGAGATGCAGGCAACGGTGAACATCGACCTTTATACCGCATTGCTCGGCGGCGAGGTGATGCTGCAGCTCGGCAACGGTTCGAAGATAAAGCTGAAGGTGAAACCGGAGACCCAGAACGGCACCAAGGTTCGTCTGCGTGGCAAGGGCTATGACCGTGGCGACGGAACGATAGGCGACATGATAATCACCTATAACGTGAAGTTGCCTACCAACCTCACGGAGCGACAAAAGGAGCTGTTGCAGCAGATGAGGCAGGGCTGATGCAGATTGCAGGAATGCTCTCACCGAATGGCTGTCCCAAAGACATAGTTGAATAATAGGATGGATATATAAATAAAAAAGAAAAGCGGCAAGCATGTGGATTGATTCCCGTTGCTTGTCGCTTTTATTATTTTTATTGTGTTCGTCAAATGTCTTTTGGTGGCATTTTCAGAGACATCGGTCAAACCCGAAATAGGTCATTACAGGTAAGCCCTAATGACCGAGGGTTGATTAGAATTCGCTCGTGAAGTGGAATTTGATATTCTTGAAGTCCTCCTGCGCCATAGACAGCACATAGCCTGAGTCGGCAAGGAAGACATCGCGACCATCCTTGTCTTTTGCCATATACTGATATTTGCGCTTTTTGAAGTTCTCCAGTTCTGCCTCGTCGTCGCTCTCTATCCAGCAAGCCTTATACAGGTGTATAGGTTCCCAACGGCATTTGGCGTTGTATTCGTTCTCCAGACGGTATTGTATCACCTCAAACTGCAGCTGACCCACAGTACCGATGATCTTGCGGCCATTGAACTGGTTTACGAACATCTGTGCCACACCCTCGTCCATGAGCTGGTCAATACCCTTGTTGAGCTGTTTGCTCTTCATCGGGTCGTCGTTCTCGATGTATTTGAACATCTCAGGAGAGAATGAAGGCAGACCGCGGAAGTGCAGCTGCTCGCCATCCGTCAGCGTGTCGCCAATCTTGAATATGCCGTTGTCTGGCAGTCCGACGATGTCGCCAGGATAAGCCTCCTCGATGGTGCTCTTGCGCTGAGCCATGAATTGGGTGGGGGAGGAGAAACGTACCGTCTTGCCCATTCTCACGTGGAGATAAGGTTTGTTGCGTTCAAACTTTCCGCTGCACACCTTGCAGAATGCGATGCAGGAACGGTGGTTAGGGTCGATGTTTGCCGTTATCTTGAAGATGAAACCGGTGAACTTCTTCTCTTCCGGCTCTACTATTCTCTCCACAGCCTTTGTGGGGCGTGGACTTGGAGCAATCTCCACGAAGCAGTTGAGCAGTTCCTGAACACCGAAGTTGTTGAGAGCCGATCCGAAGAATACCGGGGCTACCATGCCCTTACGATAGTCCTCCACGTTGAACTCCGGGTATACACCCTCCACCAGTTCCAGGTCTTCGCGCAGTTTCGCGGCATCCTGTTCGCCGACATGATTGTCAAGCTCTTCGCTGTTTATGTCAATCTCGACTTTCTCCGTAACGCGCTGTTTGTCAGGCGTGAAAAGGTCGAGCTTGTTCTCGTAGATATTATAGACACCTTTGAACTTGACACCCTGGTTGATAGGCCATGACAGAGGGCGCACCTTTATTTCCAGCTCATCTTCCAGTTCGTCGAGAAGGTCGAATGGGTCGCGTCCCTCGCGGTCCATCTTGTTGATGAAGATTATCACCGGCGTATTGCGCATACGGCAGACGCTCATGAGTTTTCTCGTCTGTGTCTCCACACCCTTGGCGCTGTCCACTACGATGATTGCGGAGTCAACGGCGGTCAATGTGCGGTAAGTGTCCTCGGCAAAGTCCTGGTGACCGGGGGTGTCGAGGATGTTCACCTTGTAGTCTTTGTAGTCGAACTCCATTACGGAGGTAGACACGGAGATACCACGCTGCTTCTCGATGTCCATCCAGTCGGAAGTAGCTGTCTTGCGGATTTTGTTGCTTTTCACGGCACCGGCCACCTGTATCTGTCCTCCGAAGAGAAGGAATTTCTCCGTCAGCGTTGTCTTACCGGCGTCAGGGTGTGATATGATGGCGAAGGTACGCCTTCTTTCTATTTCGTTAGCCATATTCTTTGTTGAAGAGAGATGAATGGATGAAGTACGGTATTGGGATTCCTCATTGTCTTTTCATCATTCATCCAGCATTATAAATGTATATAGTTAATATTATCTTACTTTTTCAGTGCCCCCATATTTTCCATACATGTCATGAGACTGTCAGTCCAATACGGGATTTTTATTCCGAAGGTGTTCTTCACCTTTGTCTTGTCGAACACGCTGTAGGCAGGACGTTTTACCGGACTTGGAAATTCGCTGCTGTGGCATGGCTGTATGTCGCAGCCGTTGTTGCCTGCCAGTCTTGCTATCTGTATGGTGAAGTCGTACCAGCTGCATACTCCCTCGTTGGAGAAATGGTAGATGCCATAGTTGTTCTCATACAACTTGTTGTCGATGATATGACAAATCAGCTTGGCAAGGTCGAGGGCGTAGGTCGGAGTGCCGCACTGGTCGAAGACCACTTTCAGCTGAGGCTTCGTGGCGGTGAGGTTGAGCATCGTTTTCACGAAGTTCTTTCCGAACTCAGAGTATAGCCATGCCGTGCGCAGTATGATATGCTTCACTCCGGTAGCGATGATCTTCTGTTCGCCATGCAGCTTGGTCAGTCCGTAGACACCGGTCGGAGTTCCTTTCTGGTCCTCTTTGCAAGGTGTGTTGTATGGGTCGGCGCCGAACACATAGTCGGTGCTGATATGTATCAGCAGTCCGTCAACCTCTTTCATTGCCTTGGCGAGATTTTCCGGAGCTGTGGCGTTTAGCGTTTCCACGATATCACCAGCGGTTTCCGCAGCGTCAACATTTGTCCATGCAGCACAGTTTATGATGCATTTGATGTCGTTGTCGCTCACCATCTTTCTGATGTCGTCGATTGATGTTATGTCGAGATGCGTGTATCCTTCGCATACGTCGGTGAAGATGTAATTGTCTTTGCTCCCTTTTGCCACGATTTGCATTTCGTTGCCGAGCTGACCACCGGCGCCGGTTACCAATATGTTCATGATTGTTTCCTGTTTTTTTTAGTTGTCGAGGATGTGTGAACCTCTTATCTTATAGAGGGATCAAACCGTCAGGCAATTTATCATTCCAGTTCCAGTTCGCCCTTCTTGTCCTGAAGGTAATAGTCGGAGAGCATTCCGATGAAGGTCGTTATTTCCTTGATGGCATGTTCCGTGTCGGGGCTGACGGGCTTCTTCTGCAGTCGGAGCATCATTACTCCGTATAGGGC
>CAVBFA010000041.1:7284-20961 GCA_963594595.1 Oscillibacter sp.
CATGTCTCTATTTCGTCCTCGTCCTTGGCGCCACGTTTGCGCAGTTCAACGATGAAGGGCAAAACCCTGTAATATTCGCTGTTGTAGAAAGGAAATTTCGGTGAGGCAAGAAGCGTGCTGCTCAGTTCGGACAGCTGCTGTATCACAATCTTGTTGATCTGCAGATGTCCCTTCTCGCGGCATCCCTCGGTGTTCATCATCGTGATGAGATTGCCATACCAGTCTGTCATTTCCTCTTTCTGTTCGTCGGTATAGTCGAAGCGGTCGATATACTCGTGCTTTATCCTCGACAGCGAGCATCCGTATGCCCTTATGATATCTTCTATCTGCCACATATATAGCAGATATTCAGCTATGCTCTTCTTTCTTAATTCCTGAGATATGAACATATATTTATCAAGTTGTTGAATGTTGTCAATAGTTTATCGTAGGCAGGGTGTAAAGGTTGAACACCGTGCCGATGAGTACGATGATAGACATCACTATGACGATGCTGCCCACCACCTTATTAATTATCTGAATGCCGTTGGTGTCGAAAACCGCACGGATCTTGTCTACGAGCCATGTCAATCCATACCACCACAGCATCGCGCCGCCGATAATGCCGATATATCCGGCGCACATCTCGGCTGGATGGTTGGGGATTATGAATGCGAACTGGGCGAAGAGTCCCATCATGAGCATTATGATGAGAGGATTGGAGAACGTGACGAGGAACGCCGTGATGCAGTTGTGGATGAGAGAACCCTTGGTGCCACGGTTGCTTACGTGAACTTTCTTCATCGGGTTGCTTCTGAACGAATAGATTCCGAATATCATGAGGATGACACTTGCAGAAATCTGCAATATGTACCGATAGTGGGAATTGCTGATGAAGTCCATGACGAAAGACATTCCAAGGCCAGTTATAAGGGCGTATATGAAATCGCTGACACAAGCGCCGATGCCTGTCACGAAACCGAACCACCTGCCTTTGTTGAGTGTGCGCTGAACGCAAAGCACTCCTACCGGGCCCATCGGGGCTGATACAAGAATACCTATTGCAACTCCTTTCAGGAGTAGATCTAATATGTTTATATGAAATGGAAATGGCATAGTGGGTGCAAAGTTCCGCAATTTTCACGAAAAATACAAATTTTGTAACATAAACTTTCCAAACTACAGTTAATTTGAACGCTAAGATGATGTATATCATTGATTTAGATTATTGAAGAGCGTCGATTGGGAAAAAAACTTTTTTAGAGGTTGGCGTTTATGGCGAATTCAATTATCTTTGCAGAAAATAAGCTTCGGCTCGGGATAAGAAATGAATAAATTCATTTCATTCTCCTCTCGCCTTGCATTATCTTTGCAGAAAATAAGCTTCGGCTCGGGATAAGAAATGAATGAATTCATTTCATTCTCCTCTCGCCTTGCATTATCTTTGCAGAAAATAAGCTTCGGCTCGGGATAAGAAATGAATAATTCATTTCATTCTCCTCTCGCCTTGCATTATCTTTGCAAGAGAAACAATTTATCAGACTAAATATCATCAACTAAAAATGGAAGCACAGATTACAAGAAGACCTTATACTATAGGTCTTGATCTCGGAGGAACAAATGCCGTTTTCGGCATTGTTGATGCTCAGGGAAATATCCTTGAGCATACGTCAATAAAAACTCAGCAATACAGTACGGCAGAGGATTTCGTGAATGCCGGAGTTGAAGCTCTTATGCCTATAGTAGACAAGGTGGGAGGAATCAACAAAATTGAGGGAATGGGTATCGGAGCGCCAAACTCCAATTACTATGACGGTACGATATCATACGCTCCAAACCTTTCGTGGGCGCATGAATGCGTTGTGCCTTTCGCTAAGATGTTCAGCGACAAGCTGTCTATCCCAGTGGCTATAACAAACGACGCCAATGCCGCAGCTCTCGGCGAGATGACTTATGGCGTGGCAAAGGGAATGAAGAACTTCATCATGATTACCCTTGGCACGGGAGTGGGGGCTGGTATTGTCATCAACGGACAGATGGTGTATGGTTCTGACGGTATGGCCGGTGAGCTCGGTCACGTCATCATGCGCAGAGAGAATGGCAGAACTTGCGGTTGTGGCAGAAAGGGATGTCTTGAGGCGTATTGCTCTGCTACAGGAGTGGCACGCACGGCAAGAGAATTCCTGGAAACATCCAACGAACCATCGTTGTTGCGCGACATGAATCCAGAGGAGATAACATCTCTGGAGGTTTCAAAAGCTGCTGCCAAAGGCGACGCTCTCGCACTCAGAGTGTATGAGTTCACTGGAAAGATGCTCGGTGAGGCTTGTGCCGACTTCATGACATTCTGCAGTCCAGAGGCATTCGTGTTCTTCGGCGGACTGACAAAGGCTGGCGACTTGCTTATGAAGCCGTTGATAAAGGGTTATGAAGAGAACGTGTTGGGAATTTTCCGTGGAAAGGCAAAATTCCTTGTCAGCTCACTCGACGGTGCCGGGGCTGCAGTTCTGGGTGCAAGTGCGATTGCAAAGAATATTGAACACTAATTTTTAATCAACTATCAATCGGTTGTGGAATGTAGCATATAATAATGCTCATTGTCGCAGCCGATTGCTTTATTTTGTTTTAAAGTGAAGAACGACAACGTAAAAGCATTGTTTTTCGATATAGACGGTACGCTGGTAAGCTTCAAGACACACCAGATACCACAGTCTACTGTCGATGCCATTGCCCAGGCAAAGGCAAATGGGGTAGGGGTGTATATCTCTACGGGCAGACCGTTGCCCTTGATTACGAATCTGAAGGCTATAGAACAATACATAGATGGATATATAACGACCAATGGAGCACTCTGCATAGTGGATGGCAAGGCGATATGCTGCAATCCAATCCCCATGGCAGATGTTGATGTCATGATGGCGGATGCCGAAAAGAATGACTATACCTGTATCGTGGTTGGTGAGAAGACGATTGGCGTGTATAATCCCAAACAGGTGTATTATGATGTGTTCGTGAGAGACCTCGCCGTTCAGAATATCGATATGGCTATTGATGTGAAGGACATTATGAGGAATGAGCAGATTCTTCAGCTTACACCCTTCTTCTCTGCGGAATATGAAAAGGAAATCATGAAGAAGATGCCGGGATGCGTGTCGGGACGTTGGAATCCTGCATTTACGGATATTACGGCAGAGCAGGCAGATAAGGGAAAAGGACTTGAAGCAATGGCGCAATATCTGGACCTCAATATCTCGGAAACCATGGCTTTTGGCGATGGCGGAAACGATGTATCGATATTGCGGCGTGCAGGAATCGGCGTGGCAATGGGAAATGCCGGTGACGAGGCGAGGGCTGCTGCTGATTATATCACCACTTCAGTTGACGATGACGGTGTGAAGAATGCGCTGGAGCATTTCGGCGTGATCTAAATCAGTAACTTGAGAATATTATTTTGATCTGGTTTGTGTATGTTCCGTTACCAGATAAAACAATGCCCACGGAGTATATGTTCCGAGGTCATAATTTTATTGGATAGTCTGTTTACTTTGCCATTTCCTTGATGTAGACATCGCGTTTCGGGAATGGCATTTCTATGTCGTTCTCGTTGAGCGTGTTGTAGATGCACTCCATGATCATACTCTCTGTAATGACCTGTTTCGTTACGTCAACCCAGCATACGAATTTGAAGTTTATGCTGTTGTCGCCGAATTCCTTGAACAGTACGCTTGGCTGTTTCTCTTTGTCGATATAGGGAATATGAAGTTTCTCGATGGCATCGGTAACCACTTTTTTCATTCTCTCCACATTAGTGCCATAGCCCACTCCGAAGTTTACTACAGAAAGCTCGTAGCCATGGTTGCGGGTCAGGTTCTTGTAGTTCTTGGTGAACAGCTGGGAGTTCTGGAATGCAATCACTGAACCGTCGGTTGCCTCTATCATAGTGCTTGTATAGCTTATGCTGCTCACTTTTCCTCGAGTGCCGTCACATTCAATCCAGTCACCGATGTTGATACGGCCAGCCATAAGCGATATTCCATAGTATATGTTTTCAAGAATATCCTTGGATGCGAAGCCGACACCAGTGGACAGGCCACCCGAAACGACAACCAGCCAGGTGTTGCTCACATGGAGAATGGCGAGGCTTATCAGCAGCCATGTGCCCCAGACTACAACCTGCACGATGTTCTTTCCCATCACGTTGCGGCTGGCAGCCGTGCGAGAGTCTATGTTCATCAGGTGAAGTCGCATGAATTCTATCGTTATATAACTGATATAGGCGAAAACAAACCATAGTCCCAATACCGTGGCGATGGATGCTATGCTGACGCTGAAGTTGCTGACGTCGATGAAACGCGTGGTGAAGATGCGCATCATCTGGTCGCTGAGGTTGAATACGTCTGCAGCCCAATATATGGAAATCAGTATGGAAGAGATTGACATCAATGGGATTATGACTTTCAATAGCAGCCTGTATATCCATGTCTTGTTTATCGGCTTCTCCTCAAGATGATGCTTTGCGGCGTATTCGCTCATCCAACTTGCCAGACAGCTGATTGTCAGGATGCAGGTGAGCTGCATAATCCACCATATCAACATCTGTACGCTGAGAAGGGTGAATCCTATCCATGAGCATACGACGCTCGTTGCGAATACCAGCAATGAGATGTATGTCAGGAACATGTCAGACCGGGGAATCTTCTCGTTGTGTCTTCTTATCACATTCCATTGCCACAAAGTGCAGAGCAATAGAACAGGAGGGAAAATCAGGTTTACCAAGTCGTTAGGCACCAGTGTGATGCGGAATGTTATCACTATGAACCCCACCAACGTTAGCGGTGAGTAGATGCGGAAGGCGCTCTTTATCTGTTTGCCGTCAACCCTCAGAAGTAGCGATATCAGGATTACACCAAGCAACCAGGCGTATTCAACGAGCAGGTTGCTCGCCATGGTGATGAAATTCTGGTTCACCGTGCCGCGTATGATGCCGATAAGAATGGCAAATGTTATCGTGGATGTCGCCATCATGATGCACGGACGTTTCAGCATGAACTGTTCGGTGCGGAATTTCTTCGGCATCAGAAAGCGTATTGCGAGCATGTTCAGCAGAATGGCTATGATGCCATAGAAAAGGATGCTGACGAACAATCCGAAGATCATACGTGAGTCCCACTGTGAGGGGAGTTTCTTGGAAGTGCGGTATTTGTCGTTTACCGTTTCGGTAGTCTTGCTCACTTGGGTGCCGAGATTGGCGAGGATGCTGAAATAGTTTTCTCCGCCATTCCTGAATATGCTGTTCTGGATTTCACTATATCTGCCGTTGGCATAATCGTTGAGGCTTTTCAGGTGATTCTCCGTCAGGTCGTAATATTTTATGTAGTCCTGCAGCATGGCCTTGTTTTCCGTCATGTTGTTGCGGATGCTCACCGCCAGGGTGAGACACACGTTGCGGTTTACCTTTGCCCTGTCGCTGAGAGCGAAGGTGGGCATGGAACTGAGCGAGTTTACAAGACTGTCGTAGCGGGCGATTTCACTGTCCAATTGCGTGATGTACGATCGGAATGGCATAGAACTTTTGCGGAAATGGCTGAACTGGTCGGTTGCCTCATGGCATGCGTAAGCAAGGTCGAAAACATATTCCGGCTTCTGAGAATAAAGCATGAGAGCATTTTGATTGCTCTTTGAAAGAATGGAGAAGAGGTTCTTCCTTATCAGCTCACTGCTGTTCTTGTATTTCATCTGCCTCTTTTTCTGCTCTTGGTGATAAGTGGTCAATTCATTTCTGAGTACCGACAACGTGTTGTCAAGGTCTTTCTCCTTGAGCACGGCATTACAGGAAATGGTGATCGTTATTGCGAACAGAAATAGTAAAAACAGTCTCTTCTTCATATTATCATTTATAAAATTATTGTTTGTTTTTTGCTGTATGACAGTTCCCGATTTGATTTGTTTTTGGCAGTGTCGCATTTGTCGTCACTGGCATGCAGCAATCAGATAAGCGATTTCCGTTTTGCAAAGATAATGCATTTTCTTCAATGTGAAGTTTGTCAGCTCACACTTTTTTTATTAATTTTGCCACGTTTTAATTACTACCATCAAATGTCAGACATTACCATCAATAAAGAATTGCCATTGACGCTTTTTGCCGACAGTGGCAGTACGAAGACAGACTGGTGTCTTGTTTCAGGCAGACAACCGGTATTCCGTTGCCATACCCAAGGTATAAATCCAGCCCATCAGACAGAAGAACAGATCAGAAATATTCTGGTGAGAGAACTGCTGATGCAGTTCAGGACAAATGTTGCAGAGTTGTGGCATGAAAGTCGTGGCAATGTTGATGTGCGCTTCTATGGAGCGGGATGTCGTGGCGAAGCAGCCAAATCGTTGAAGGCAATATTGGTGGGTTGCCTTTCTGTGGCAGACAGTAACGTTCTTGTAGACAGCGACTTGATGGCTGCGGCTCATGCTCTTTGTGGAGGTGAGGAAGGTATAGCGTGTATTCTTGGAACAGGAGCCAACTCTTGTTTGTTTGATGGTGAGAAAATCGTAGCCAATATATCCCCTTTGGGATATATACTCGGTGACGAGGGTAGTGGGGCAGTTCTCGGGAAACTCTTCTTGAATGCCGTTTTCAAAGGCAGACTGCCGAAAACATTGTGTGAGGAATTCTTTGAGTCTACAAGTCTTGATTTGGACGATATCATAAGGCGTGTCTACAAAGAACCGCTGGCAAACCGTTTCCTTGCTTCTTTGTCGCCATTTATTTATAACCACCTCGATGTGCCGGAAGTGGAGGCGATAGTTGTAGAAAACTTCAAGGCCTTCTTTGTCAAGAATGTTGACCGCTATGAAAGGAAAGACCTCAAGGTGAATGTTGTGGGTAGTGTGGCACATTATTACGAGAAGCAACTTGTCGAAGCAGCCAGACAATGTGGATATGCCGTTGGAAAGATAATCAAAAGTCCGATGGAGGGATTGGTTGCTAACGTGCTGAAATGAAACATTTAAAAACCTAAAAATCTATATCAAATGAAAACTTTCAAAATAGGCTTGTTGCCTAAGATTATCATTGCCATTGTCTGTGGCGTAGTGTTCGGAATGTTCTTGCCGGGAGAGGTCGTCAGGGTGTTCCTCACGTTCAACGGCATTTTCAGTCAGTTCCTTGGTTTCCTTATTCCATTGCTGATTCTCGGACTTGTTGCTCCTGCTATTTCTGACATCGGTCAGGGAGCCGGCAAGATGTTGCTTGCCACTACAGCCTTGGCTTATTTCGCTACAGTGACATCCGGACTCCTGTCTTATGCGGTTAGTGAACTTACGTTCCCCTCGCTTATCGATACACAGACCACGGCAGCGTCATTGGCGACTACAGAGGCAATGGCTCCGTTCTTTACCGTTGAGATACCAGCTCCAATGAATGTGATGACAGCCCTTGTGCTTGCCTTCACCCTCGGTTTGACAACGGCAACAATGCAGTCTGTGGCGCTGAAAAACGTTATGAAAGACTTCATGCGGGTCATCATCAAGACAATCAATGTGGCAATCATTCCACTTCTGCCGATATACATTTTCGGCATATTCCTCAACATGGCATACACCGGTGATGCAGCACGCGTATTGACAGTATTCGTGAAAATCATCGGAGTGATTTTCGTGATGCATATCTTCCTGCTCATATTCCAGTATTGTGTAGCAGGCGCATTTGTGGGAAAGAATCCGTTCAGACTCTTGGGGCGTATGCTGCCGGCTTATTTCACGGCGCTCGGAACGCAGTCTTCGGCAGCCACAATTCCGGTGACTCTCCGACAGACTATTGCCAATGGCGTGAATAAAAGCATCGCAGGTTTCGTAATACCTCTTTGCGCTACAATCCACATGTCGGGAAGCGTGATGAAGATCGTTGCCTGTGCCATGGCGCTCATGATGATGCAGCATATATCATACGATTTTGTCACCATTATAGGATTCATTCTGATGCTTGCAATATCTATTGTTGCTGCTCCGGGTGTTCCTGGTGGAGCGATAATGGCGTCGCTCGGTGTACTGGCTTCAATATTGGGCTTTACAGAGGCTGACCAAGCCCTTATGATTGCCCTGTATATCGCAATGGACAGCTTCGGAACTGCATGTAATGTGACAGGAGACGGTTCTCTGGCTTTGCTTATTGACAAGTGGTTTGGAGGTAAGGACAAGTCAGAGGAATAATCTTATTTTTACGATTTGTTTACCTTTCATTGCAGATTATAATATAAAATATGTATCTTTGCAGACGATTTTGACAGTCAAATTTTTTATTTAATAAAATATTTATGTATTTTATCCTATTTATTACCGTTATCTTGACGGCAGTTGTATTGGTTGTAGGAGCGTATGTAGTTGCGAAACTCATTGGCCCTAGGTCGTACAACCCAGTGAAGGGACAGCCTTTTGAGTGCGGTATCCCAACGCGCGGCACATCATGGGTGCCAATGCATGTGGGTTACTACCTCTTTGCTATTCTCTTCCTGATGTTCGACATCGAGACAGTGTTCCTATATCCATGGGCTGTGGCAGTCAGCAAGTTTGGTCCAATGGCTTTGTGTAGCATTGGATTCTTCCTCTTAGTGTTGGTGTTTGGCCTTGCTTATGCTTGGCGGAAAGGAGCGTTGGAATGGAAGTAAGAAAACCAGTTATCAAAAGCATTCCTTACAACGAGTTTAAGGACAATGACACTCTCGAGAAGATAGTAGACCAACTTCATGAAGGCGGTTGCAATGTGGTGCTCGGTTCCCTGGATCAGGTTATCAACTGGGGAAGAAGCAACTCGTTGTGGTCGCTCACTTTCGGTACCAGTTGCTGTGGTATCGAATTCATGTCTGTGGGTTGTGCACGCTATGACTTCTCACGTTTCGGATTTGAGGTGACACGTAACTCTCCACGTCAGGCAGACCTTATTATGTGTGCCGGTACTATCACAAACAAGATGGCACCGGTATTCAAGCGTCTTTATGATGAGATGGCTGAGCCAAAGTATGTCGTTGCCGTTGGAGGATGCACCATCAGTGGCGGACCTTTCAAGAAGAGCTACAATGTAGTGCGTGGTATCAATGAACTCGTGCCTGTAGATGTATATATCCCAGGCTGTCCTCCACGTCCTGAGGCAATCCTCTATGGTATGATGCAGCTTCAGAGAAAGGTTAAGATCGAGAAGTTCTTTGGTGGTGCTAACCACAAGATGACAAAGGAGGAGAAGGAGCTTTCAATGAGCAAGGGCGGACTCCGTGGATTGAGCAACGAGAACCTTCAGGATTCTCAGAAGCTCGGACATCCGGAGCCAATCATCGTGACTGATGTTCCCGCTGATTTCAAAGTCGGCGACCTCGCTGATTCTGAGAATAACCAAACTGTATAATATAATAAGGTATAAGACATGAAACTGAATAATATAGAACTCACTTTCGAAAACTTCGCCAATGAAATGGCAAAGCTGAAGAACGAGAAGCATTTCGATTACCTTGTTACTATAATCGGTGAGGACTTCGGTGAGGAAGGACTGGGTTGTATCTACATTCTTGAGAACACTCAGAACAATGAGCGTTGTTCCGTAAGGACAATAGCCAAGAAAGTGGATGGTAGCGATGTTATCCCTACCGTAACAAATCTCTGGAAAGCCGCAGACCTGCTTGAGCGTGAGGTATTCGACTTCGTAGGTATCAAGTTCCTTGGACATCCAGACATGCGCAGACTATTCTTGCGTACTGATTTCGTGGGACATCCATTGCGCAAGGACTTTGATATGAGTCCGGAAGCAAACAAGTTCCCTCTGACTGATGAGCCTGAGGACGATTTCACAGTGGAATATTCACTCGACAAGGATGGTCATCTGGTAGAAACAAAGCATCGCTTGTTTGAAGAGGACGAATATGTAGTAAATATCGGTCCTAACCATCCGTCAACTCACGGTGTGCTGCGTTTGCAGACCGTTATCGACGGTGAGACGGTTAAACGCATTTATCCTCATCTTGGATATATCCACCGTGGTATAGAGAAAATGTGGGAGGGAATGACTTATCCTCAGACACTGGCTCTTACTGACCGTCTTAACTATCTCTCTGCAATGATGCATCGTCATGCTCTTGTGGGTGTGATTGAAGAGGCAATGGGAATCGAATTGTCAGACCGTATACGCTACATCCGTACTATCATGGATGAGCTGCAGCGTATCGACAGCCACTTGTTGTTCTTGGGCTGTACAGCTCAGGACCTTGGAGCACTCACCGCATTTTTGTATTGCATGCGTGACCGTGAGCATGTGCTCAATGTGATGGAGGAGACAACAGGCGGTAGACTCATCATGAACTACTATCGTATCGGTGGTCTTCAGGCTGACATAGATCCAAATTTTGTTGAGAATACAAAGAAACTATGCAAGTATTTGAGACCTAAGATTCAGGAGTATCTCGATGTGTTCGGAGATAACGTCATCACACATAAGCGACTTGAAGGCGTTGGCCCTATGGATAAGGAAAACTGTATCAACTATGCGGTGACTGGTCCTGCAGGACGTGCTGCCGGATGGAAGAACGATACACGTAAGCGCCATCCATACGATTGCTATGACAAAGTGAACTGGGAGGAGATTACCATGACAGGTTGTGACTCTATGGATCGCTATTATGTTCATATCAAGGAGCTTTACCAGAGTCTTGACATTATCGAACAGCTTATCGACAATATCCCAGAGGGTGAATATTACATCAAGCAGAAACCTATCATAAAGGTTCCTGAGGGACAGTGGTATTTCTCTGTAGAGGGAGCAAGCGGTGAGTTTGGAGTATATCTTGACTCAAGAGGTGACAAGAGTCCTTATCGTATGAAGATGCGTCCGATGGGTCTTACTCTGGCAGGTGCTCTCGATCCGATGTTGCGTGGACAGAAAATCGCTGACCTCATCACAACCGGTGCGGCTATCGACTTCGTAATCCCCGACCTTGACAGATAATCGAATAATGAATTAAGGGTTGGAAACATTCGATGTATTCTAAACTCTAAAATCAAAATTTATATTATGTTTGACTTTAGTAACGTAACAATATGGTTCGACGCTCTTCTCCGCCAGACTCTTGGACTTGGAGATTTCTGGTCGATCCTTATCGAGTGCATACTGGTTGGCGTACTTATTCTTGCAGGTTATGCCATACTTGCTATTTGCTTGATTTTCATGGAACGTAAGGTTTGTGCTTACTTCCAGTGCCGACTTGGTCCGATGCGTGTCGGTCCATGGGGTATATTCCAGGTTTTTGCCGACGTTCTGAAAATGCTCATCAAGGAGATTTTCACTGTTGACAAGGCTGACAAGCTGCTGTATTTTGTGGCTCCGTTCCTTGTTATCATTGCTTCGGTGGGCACCTTCTCTTTCTTGCCATGGAACAATGGCGCTGAGGTGCTTAACTTCAACGTTGGAGTGTTCTTGCTGACTGCGGTGTCAAGTATCGGTGTGGTTGGTATCTTCCTCGCCGGTTGGGCAAGTAACAACAAGTATAGTGTCGTTTCGGCTATGCGTGGAGCTGTTCAGCTCATCTCATATGAAATGTCTCTCGGCTTGTGTCTCATTACCGCAGTAATACTTACCGGCACAATGCAGGTTAGCGGTATCGTTGAAGCACAGTTAGGACCATGGAACTGGCTCATTTTCAAAGGCCATGTTCCGGCTATCATAGCTTTCTTGGTTTTCCTCGTGGCTGGTAATGCGGAAGCTAACCGTGGTCCGTTCGACTTGGCAGAGGCTGAGAGTGAGTTGACAGCAGGTTATCATACAGAGTATTCTGGTATGGGATTCGGTTTCTACTACCTTGCAGAGTATCTTAACCTCTTCGTGGTATCTGGAATCGCAACTACTGTATTCCTTGGAGGATGGGCACCTGTAAACATCGGTATAGAAGGTTTCGATGGAATCATGAACCTCATTCCTGGTATCGTATGGTTCCTTGGCAAGACTTTCGCCGTCGTTTGGTTGCTTATGTGGGTACGTTGGACTTTCCCACGTCTGCGTATTGACCAGATATTGAAACTTGAGTGGAAATATCTCATGCCGCTTTGTCTCATCAACTTGGTGCTTATGACTATCATTGTGGCATTTGGCTGGCACTTTTAAATAAGGAGTTTAAATAGATATGGAAGATAATAATAAATCATATTTTGGAGAAATTGGTTCTGCTGTAAAGACTCTCGCCATTGGTATGAAAACTACTCTTACTGAGTATTTCACCAAGAAGAGCACTGAGCAGTATCCTGAGAACCGCAAGACAACGCTCCATGTGTCGGCTCGCCATCGTGGTAGACTTGTTTTCTCACGCGATGAGAACCAAAACTACAAATGCGTTGGCTGCACATTGTGTGAGAAGGCTTGTCCTAATGACTCGATAAAGATTCTTACTGAGATGGTGGAGGACCCTGAGACGGGCAAGAAGAAACGCAAGTTGGTTGACTATCAATATGATCTCGGAGATTGCATGTTCTGTGAACTGTGTGTCAATGCATGCAATTTCGGTGCCATTCATTTCACGAATGACTTCGAGAACTCTGTATTTGATAGAGACAAGCTCGTTCTTCACCTTGACAAGGAGGTATATACAGGCGGAAGCCTTCCTAACCTCATAGATGGTGGAGCACCTCTTGAAATCGGTAAGTTTAACACCAAAACAAAATAAGGAGGACATAAGAAATGGCTAATATTATAATGTTTGGCATTCTTGCCGTAGTAATTCTGGGTTCTGCTGTTATGTGTGTCGCCACAAAGCGTATCATGCGTGCAGCCACATTCCTGCTCTTCGTTTTGTTCGGTGTTGCTGGATTGTATTTCATTCTTGACTATACTTTCCTGGGTGCTGCCCAGTTGAGTATATATGCTGGTGGTATCACGATGATGTATATCTTTGCTATTCAGCTCGTTAATCGCCGTACACTTCAGGGCTTGGTAGAGCATGTGAAAGGAAGACGTGCCATTGGCGCTGCTCTCGTAACTCTCGCTGGCTTCCTTATAGTGACTATTGTTCTGCTCAAGAATGAATTCTTGTTCAGAGCATGTGAAGTTGCTGACGAGGAGGTTCCAATGAATGTCATTGGTGAGGCTCTTGTTGGAAGCGAGAAATATCAGTATGTTTTACCGTTTGAGTTCATTTCTGTATTCTTGCTCGCTTGCATTATCGGCGGCATCGTTGTGGCTCGTAAAGAAAAGGAGGATAAATAATTATGGTACCTGTAGAATGTTATTTTGTGCTTAGCGCACTTCTGTTCTTCATCGGCGTTTACGGATTCGTCACTCGTCGTAACTTGATAGCAATGCTTATCTCCATTGAGCTCGTGCTCAATGCTGTAGACATCAATTTCGCTGCCTTTAACAGACTGCTCTTCCCTGGTGAATTCGAGGGCTTCTTCATGACTCTTTTCTCTATGGGCGTGAGTGCAGCAGAAAGTGCAGTGGCTATCGCTATAATTATTAATGTTTACCGTAATTTCCACAGCGATCAGGTGAACAGTATTGAAAACATGAAATATTAATAAGTTATGGATTATACATATTCATTGTTGATACTTCTCTTGCCATTGTTGAGTTTCCTCGTCATTGGCTTGCCCGATTTTGCGGGAAACAAGTATGCATGGTCGCATAAAACAGCCGGTCTTATCGGAACCTGTTCTATTGGATTGGTTACTGTGTTGAGC
>CAVBFA010000042.1:0-18069 GCA_963594595.1 Oscillibacter sp.
CTGCTGCCTTGCATCCTTCCCAGTTCTTCCATATAATGCGAATTAGAACCGCGGATTTCGTATATGTTCTGGTCGTCGTCGCCAACGGCGATGACTCTCATCTCCTCGTTGGCTCTCATCAATGCATCTACCAGAGCGAAGTCGTCGGCACTCATGTCCTGTGCTTCGTCGATTACGAGCACAGTCTTGCGTATCCTGTTAGGCTCCACTTCGCCAGACCTTATCATGTCGGCTGCTTTCCTCACCACATCGGCAGCGTCGTCGAGGTTTCCGATTCTGCCGAGCAGGTCGAAGCTGTACGAATGGAAAGTCTTTATTTCAACGAAATGTGCAGCGTTGCCTATCAGCTGCATCAGTCTCTGTTTGAATTCCGTAGCAGCAGCTCTTGAGAAAGTGAGCATGAGCAATTGTTCGTGTTTCACATCTTCGAGTAGCAACAGAGATGCCAGCTTATGAACGAGCACACGTGTCTTCCCGCTTCCTGGTCCTGCCGCCACCACTATACACTTGGATTCTCTTTCTTTGATAATCTCTTTCTGCTTCTGCGACAGGCTGCCGAACAGCTGTTTGTATTTCATTGGCGTGAGGTTGTGCTCCAGTTCCTCCTTCCTTTTGCCGTTGAAGTATTTCTCCACAAACAAGCGGTAGTCCATCTGGAAATAGTCCTGCACGTATTTCAGTGCGGCATCATAGTTTCTCACCATCAGGTTGGCATATTCGCCCACAATATGTATCTGCTGCATCTTTTGTTTGTAGAATTCATTGAGCGCCTGGTAGTCTTCCTTTTTGTAGCGCATGCGCATCTCCTTGAGTCTGTGGATGTCCATGGCATTGTATAGCACAAGAAAGCCTCCCTCAAGTTTCAAAGCCCCAATCTTTGAAAGATACAGCAATGCTTCCTCAACGTCTTCCAGTTGGACTTTCCCGTGTCCTGTAAACAGATCCGAGACTATGCTTCTGTTGTATTCGTCGAGCATTTCAATCACGGAGAACTGTACGCTCCCTTTTCCCGCTTTCTCTTCAGAAACGGTGTTCCCACCCTCAGTCGGTTTGGATTCCTTTTCCCTTTCGTTTCTCTCGGCGATGGCATAGAGGCGGTCAATGATAAAATGACAGATTTTTATTCTTCGTTCAAATCTGTTTATCATGAAATCCAAGTCATGCAGGCGTGTGATGATGATGTTCTTTTCTTTGTCCTGTTTCTTGTGGGTATAGCCTTTAACCACGAGGAAGTAAAGCAGTGTGCGTATGGCTTTCTCTGATGCCGAGTCAATCCCTTCGTTTATGGCGTCTTCGTTCAGCTGCTTGTATGAACAGTGAAGCGGTTCTTCCGTTATGTGGCTGATGATGAATCTCTCGAGTCTGGCAAAATTGTCGAGCAAGTTTCTCGATTTCTTCTGCGTGTCGCCCATGTCTTTCATATATGCAGACATGTCTCGCGAGTCGGCGAGTATTCCCTCCTGTCTCATCCTTATCACGGCAGATATTATTTCCTTCTTGCTCAGGCCTAATATGTCGGCCAAATAGTCAATTCTCGATTCAGCTTCACTGTCTTGTGCTTTGGCGATGTTTTTCTGAGAGATTAGAGATTTGATGATTCTTGCCACATTATCCTTTTCCTTTTCTGTGAAGAGTGACGATTCCGTTATTCTTTTTCTTGCTTCGTCCATGTTCTTCACCGTAATGCCAGTGGCATATACATGAGGAATGTTGTTGCCACGCTCTATGTATCCGCTTTGTTCCAGTGCGTTAAGGGCAGTGCGTACACGTGTCTCAATATCGTTTATGGAGTCGTCCCATCCGGCTTGTCGTGCGATTTCAAGAGCTGAGCAGGATATGTGTTGACGTTGTTTGGTGAAATCCTTCACGGCCTGCCATACTTGTTGTATCTCACTGATGCTCAGCTTGGTCTGGTTTAAAAGAATGAAATGCTTATCCAGATCGTTGTCGCTATACAACACGAAGCAGCGAGCGTTTAGGTTAGGATCTCTGCCGGCACGTCCTGCCTCCTGCACATAGTTTTCCAACGAGTCAGAGATGTCATAGTGTACCACCAGCCCCACGTCGCTTTTGTCCACTCCCATGCCGAATGCCGATGTAGCGACAATCGTTCTCACTCTGTCGTTCATGAAGGCCTCTTGGTTTTGTATCTTTTCCTCAGAGTCCATCTTTCCGTTGTAGGGCAGTGCCGGTATACCGTCGCGTGTCAGTTTATCAGCCAGTTGTCTGGTGCGTTTTGTACGGGAGACATAAATTATCGTGGGACAGTCAGACTCTCTGACGAGAGTTCTCAGTCTGTTGTATTTGTCATTTTCTGTGTCTACGTGGATTACTGAATAGCGAAGGTTGGTTCTTGTTGCCGAGGTGGCAAACAGTTGTAGCTCAACACCGAGCCAGTGTTTGAAATAGTCGCATATATCCTGCACCACCTTCTGCTTTGCCGTTGCCGTGAAGCATGATATCGGGATTTGTAATTTGCCACCTTTGCGCTTTTGGTATTCTTTTATGAACTTGCCGATATATTGATAGTCCACTCTGAAATCCTGTCCCCATGCCGAGAAACAGTGGGCTTCGTCGATTACAAATCTCGTGACGTGTCTCTCGCTGAGTATCCTTTCTATGGTCTTAGACCGCAGCATCTCCGGTGCGATATATAGCAGAGAGGCGTCTCCGTTTGTCACCCTCTCTATTGCCAGCGACCTGTTTATTGGATCGAGCAGACCGTTTATTGTCACGGCATCGGTTATTCCCCTGTTTGCGAGGTTGTCCACCTGGTCTTTCATAAGCGACTGTAGCGGGGATATTACCACGGTGAGTCCGTGGACTGCCTTTCCCGCCATCAGTGCCGGCAATTGGAAAGTGAGTGATTTCCCGCCTCCCGTAGGAAATATCGCCAGCAGTGACTTGCCGTCAACTGCTGCTCTGGTGGCATTTTCCTGTA
This sequence comes from Oscillibacter sp., assembly GCA_963594595.1. Lineage (GTDB taxonomy): Bacteria > Bacteroidota > Bacteroidia > Bacteroidales > Bacteroidaceae > Prevotella. The sequence goes on from CAVBFA010000042.1 coordinate 2,942, forward strand.
GCGGTTCGTTATTGTAGCTTCTGAATTTGTCGTATCCGAAGTTTTCTTTCAGTGCAGCGCCCACGTCGAGAGTCTCGTTGCAGTATCTGCAGCCCTCCTCGCAGCGGCAGTGTCGTAGTTTCCGTATCACGTATTCCACTTCTGGAAAATTGTGTAACACCCAACCAGGTGTGATGGAACGTCTGTCTGTAGTGTCTATCAGCGATAGGGCATAAGCCATTGCGCATGGTTGGGAGATTGCCAAGTTCCTTATCTCAGCATTGCTGCAAATCCTTCCGTCGTATTCTTTTCTTATAATGTCTGCCAGCTCTTCAGTGTCAGTATATGGCTCTTGTGCTCCCATCATCGTGAGAAATCCGACGAATTCTTCCCTGTCTCTCAGCAGCGAGGCGTAAATCTTCTGTCGTTCTGTCGGGAGCGAGTTCCAGCGGGCTGCCTCGTCGAACAAAAGCTCACGGGCTTTCATGCAGTCGTTCACAGGATTGTTCAGTTCGTCGCAAAGCAACTTGTCGTCTTTCACGAGTCTGTGGTATGGTCGTTCGGGAAAGAGCAGAGGTGAGAAATATAGTGTGTCTACGAGTAACCATCGTCTGCCGCCATCGGTAACGGTTGCAGTCAGACTGCCATTTGCGGATGAATATCCAAACAGGTATTTCGCATCGTGGTTCACGATGTTGTGGCCACAAACGAAATGTATGTCTTCTCGTTTGAGAAAATCCACCAGTCCTTTAGAGGATGCTTCGTGGAATATCGCTCCATTGTGGCTTATTGCCCCTATGTCGTGTATCTTATGGTCCTTCAGTCCTATTTCCGTATCTATGAATGCATATTTGGTCTTGTCCCATTGCCATGAGTCCCGTCTTCTCTTGTCGGTTGCTTTGTCGTTGGCATGATGATCCTCATTGCCAGCAACTCTTGATTTCTTGAAAATACGGTTGAATATGGACATGTAAGTACGAATTTAAATGTAACAAATGCAAATGTACTAAAAAAACGTGATGCTATATCTTTAAAATATGTTTTAGTTGGTGGCGTTTATTAATTTTTTGTCTATCTTTGTTTTATATATGTATAGAATTGACTTTTAGTATCGTGAATTCTGAATGGCTTATGGGGTTCTGCAACCTGTGTTTCACATGGCTTTATAGGATTTATGTTGCCTGCCCATATGTCGGACGATAATAATGCGGAGGAAAGATGAATATTGAAAGCATAAGAACCTACTGTCTGTCGCTCCCGCTGGTGACAGAAGACATGCCGTTCGACGACACAACCGTCGTGTTCAGAGTGTTGGGAAAGATATTCCTGTTGCTCGACCTCGACCGTCCGGAATGGGTGTCGATGAAATGTGATGCAGACTTTGCCATAGAACTGCGAGATGCCCACACAGAGATAGAAGGCGCCTTCCACATGAACAAGAAATACTGGAATCAGCTGAATCTTTACGGCTTTCTTGATGATGCGCTGATAGAACGGCTTATCCGTCATAGCTACAGTGAGGTGGTGAAGAAAATGACGCGTAAGCAGAAGGCGGATAATCCGGAAATAACGACAGTGGGATAAGGTTCAGATTATAATAGCAACATAATCATAACACGATGATATTAAAAGAAATAGCATATTTTCATTCACCGTTTACTTCCAAGTTCGGAGTACCGAAACAGAGTGGACTCGTTGACGAGTTGGAGGGCACGATAGAGTTTGCTCCCGAGTTCAGAAACAAAGACATGCTGAGGGGGATAGAAGACTTCGATTATTTGTGGATAATATGGCAGTTTTCTGCCAATCCACATGCAGCCACGAGTCCTCTGGTGAGACCACCGCTGCTGGGAGGAAACGAGAAGGTGGGAGTCTTCGCCAGCCGTTCTCCCTTCCGTCCTAATGCCATGGGATTGTCATCGGTGCGCCTTTCCCGTGTGGACTATACGGCAGAGGGCGGTCCGCTGCTCTATGTTAGAGGTGCCGACCTGATGGACGGTACACCGATTTTCGACATCAAGCCCTACGTCAGCCTTTCTGACTGTCACCCCGAAGCCCGTTGCGGCTTTGTAGACAGCCATGCCATCCGTAGGCTCAGCGTCACCGTGCCTTCTCATGTCAGGAAGCTGTTCACAGAAGAACAGTTGCTGACGCTTGTGAAAGTGCTCGAACTCGACCCGCGTCCGCATTACCACAACGACCCGTTGAAGACATACGGAATGCCTTATGCGGGACGGGATGTGAAGTTCCGTGTAGAAGGCGACAGACTTTTAGTCGTGGATGCTTGAAATGTAGATAATATAATCTTCAGCTTGCTTGTCAACATGAAGAATATCAAAGACATGCGAAACATGAGTTGTCAATTGCCGGCTGTAGTGAAAGCCATAGTGGATGGTAGTCGTTGTCGGGAAAGTGTCATTGCTGGCGTTATTTTATGTTCGTGGCGTTGCATACTTCATATATTATGATTATTTTTGCAGAAACATTTTTCAGAAAAACAAAAAACAGAAAAATATGATTGACGTAAAACAGACGCTGCAGGACAGCGAAGAGAAAATGGAGATGGCAGCCCTCTATCTGGAGGAAGAGTTGAACCGCATCCGTGCCGGACGTGCCAACGTTGCCATTCTCGACTGCGTGAGAGTGGAGTCATACGGCTCAAAAGTGCCTCTTAACCAGGTGGCAAGCGTTTCTGTGCCAGACGCAAGAACGATAGCCATCAAACCTTGGGACAAGAAACAGATCAGAGACATTGAGAAGGCAATCATGGACTCTGAGGTGGGCATCACACCAGAGAACAACGGTGAAATTATCCGCCTTGCCATTCCACAGCCTACAGAGGAGCGCCGTAAGGAACTTGCCAAGCAGTGCAACAAGATCGGCGAGAAGGTGAAGGTACAGGTGCGCAATGTGCGCAGCGACATCAAGGACAAGCTGAAGAAAGCCATCAAGGACGGACTTTCTGAGGACAACGAGAAGGACGCTGAGGCTGAACTACAGAAAATCCACGACAAGTATATCAAGAAGGTGGATGATCTGCTTGCTGCCAAGAACAAGGAGATCATGACCGTATAACGAAACAGAGTATAGATGAGCGACACCGAAGGATTGGTTATCAAGAACACAGGCAGTTGGTACACTGTATTGACTGACGGCGGAAATACCGTTGACTGTAAGATAAAGGGCAATTTCAGGCTGAAAGGCATCAGGAGCACCAATCCTGTTGCCGTTGGCGACCGCGTGGAGATAGTGCGCAACCAGGAGGGCACAGCCTTCATAACAAACATCTGCGACAGACGCAACTATATCATCCGCAAATCGTCGAACCTCTCTAAACAGAGCCATATCATAGCAGCCAACGTGGATCAGGCTTTCCTCATCGTGACGGTGAAATATCCTGAGACTTCAACCACCTTCATCGACCGCTTCCTTGCCTCTGCTGAGGCTTATTCAGTGCCGGTGACTCTTGTGTTCAACAAGGTGGACCTGCTGCAAGACGATGAGCGCCGCTATCTCGACATGATGGTTACGCTCTATGAAACGGTGGGCTACGACTGTTTGAAAGTGTCGGCAGAGACGAAGGAGGGCATGGACCGTCTGCTACCGCTGCTGAAAGACAAAATAACGCTCTTCAGCGGTAACAGTGGAGTGGGGAAGAGCACCATGCTCAACTTCATTGTGCCTGGTGCGGAACTGAGGACGGCGGAGATTTCCGACGCCCACAACACGGGAATGCACACTACTACGTTCAGCGAGATGCTTCCGCTGACGGATGGCGGCTGGGTGATTGACACACCGGGCATTAAGGGCTTTGGTACTTTCAATATGGAGCCTGAGGAGATTTGTGGATATTTCAAGGAGATATTCAAGTTTTCAAAGGACTGCCGCTTCAACAACTGCACTCATACCCACGAGCCGGGCTGTGCGGTGCGCAAGGCTGTAGAGGAGCATTATATAGCCGAGAGCCGCTATGTTTCATATCTAAGTATGCTTGAAGACAAGGAGGAAGGAAAATACCGTGCAGCATACTGATTAGTTAGCAGTCTTGATGGGCATAGAATAATTTCGGGATGTCGTTTTCTGAAATAAAACAACAGAGTGTGTCAGACGAGGGGAAGTTCCTCTTGACACACTCTGTTTGTATATTAAAATCACGTTGGCTTGACTGCCCGTTATAATGTCTTTTCCAATTTCTCTTTCCATTCAGCATAGGCTTCGAGATATTCCGAGCGGTGGTTTTCGTCGGGATTTATCACAGCCAGTTTTTCAAGCGAAGCAAAAGCCTCATTGTTGTCCTTATAGTATCCGCAACCCATTCCGGCGCCCTTGGCCGCTCCCACACTGCCGTCGGTCTCGTATAGCTCTATCTGTGCTCCGCTCACTCCGGCCAGCGTATTGCGGAAGACATCGCTGAGGAACATGTTTGCCCTGCCGGCATGGATTTTCTTTATGTCCATGCCCATCTTCTCCATTATTTCCATTCCATAGCAGAAACTGAAAACAATGCCCTCCTGTGCCGCACGGATGATGTGGGCTTTGGTGTGCTTGTTGAAGTTCAGGCCATTGATGGAACATCCTGTCTCTCTGTTTTCGAGCACTCTTTCCGCTCCGTTGCCGAATGGGATTACCGACACGCCTTCAGACCCTATTGCTACGTTGGCAGCCATGTTGTTCATCTCGGCGTATGAAATACCTTCCGGTGCGATGTTGCGTCTTATCCATGCGTTTAGGATTCCCGTTCCGTTGATGCATAGCAACACTCCGAGGCGGTCCGTCTCAGCGGTGTAGTTCACGTGTGCGAAGGTGTTTACACGGCTCTTCTTGTCGTATGCCACCTTTCCCAACACGCCATATACCACTCCCGATGTGCCTGCCGTTGAGGCTATTTCCCCTGGGTTGAACACGTTGAGGCTCAGTGCGTTGTTTGGCTGGTCACCAGCTCTGTAGCTGATTGGCGTGCCTTCTTGCAGTCCTGTTTCGGCTGCCGCTTCTGCCGACACTTCGCATTGTATGCTGAACGTAGGCACTATGTCGGCCACCAGTTTGCGGTCTATGCCATAGTAGTCGAGCACGAAGTCAGCAGTCTTCCTTTCTTTGAAGTCCCAGAGTATTCCTTCGCTTAGTCCGCTTGCCGTGGTGTTCACTGTTCCGCTCAGTTTCATGGCTATGAAGTCTCCAGGCAGCATGAATTTGTATATCTTGGAGTATAGTTCCGGTTCGTTCTCCTTCACCCATGCCAGTTTTGCTGCGGTGAAATTGCCTGGAGAGTTGAGCAGATGACCCAGACATCTGTCAGCACCGAGGTCGTTGAAAGCCCTCTCGCCGTATGGCACAGCCCTTGAGTCACACCATATTATTGCCGGTCGAAGCGCCTTCATGTCTTTGTCTACACACACCAGTCCGTGCATCTGATACGAGATGCCGATAGCCTTTATGTCTTCAGCGCTGGCATTTGCCATCTCCTTTACTTTCTTGATGCATAGTTTGCAGTTTTCCCACCACATGTCGGTGTCTTGTTCTGCCCATCCGCTCTTCACTGCGATGATGGGTGCTTCATGTTCCGGATAAAAAGTCGTGGCTGCGCATTTTCCTGTTTCGGCGTCTACCAGCGATGCTTTTACTGATGAGCTGCCGAGATCTATGCCAAGGAAATATTGTCTTCTCATAGTTGTATTATAGTTTTTTTATAGTTTGATTTGTTTGAAATTAGGCTTCGGACTCAGAACAGTGATAGCGAGAGGTCTTCACATACATGGTCGTCTTTTCCTTTTTCTGCCCCTACTTCCTCGTTGTATCCTTCTTTGAATTGCAGCATCAGCTGGGTGTCATGGCTTGATTTGTCGGTGAGTTTGTAGTAGCCCCAGCGTTCAGCCTTTTCTATGAACGGATTTGCGGATTTGTTGTTTTTGGCTATGCAGTATTGCACGGCCTTATACACCTCGTCATATGGAGTAGTTTCAAATAGTCCGTTGTGTTTGTTGAAGATATGGCGTGCGATTTTCTTTGCAGACAATCCTTCTTTGCCTGCTTCGAATAGAAGTTCTTTTATTTCCTGTTCGTAGCTCATATCATTGTAAAAAAAAGGACTGGAGATATGTTACAATATCGCCAGCCCTTCTGTTCGTCTTATTTTTACCCTTGACGGTTTTCTCCTTTCGGAGCAGTTTCTTATGCCAAGAGAAATTTGTTGTCCTCTCCTTTGATCTTGCCTTCTTTGAGCAGCCATCCCATTCCGAGCAGAGTTTCCTCTGTCGTGATGTTTGCTGCCTTTGCGATTTCTGCCACGCTCAGTGCGTTCTCAGCGTCTTTCAGTGTCTGATAAACGTCACCAGCCTTGAAACCTACGCTCATGGCGTCGATCATGAATGTTGAAGCAACCTTCTTGGTGGCTGTTCTTCTTGTTGTTGTTTTCTTAGCTGTTGGCTTTGCAGCAACCTTCTTCTCTGTAACTTTTCTTTCTGTCATAATGATAAAATTTAAATCCGTGACAAGTCTTTGTGACTCATTACTTTATAAATTGCAGGTGCAAATATAATGTTTTTTTATTACATTATTTTGCTTTTGTTTCATTATTTGGTGATAAAGTTACATTATGTAGGCTCTATTCAGCGTTTTCTTGATTTACATCAACAGAAATCTGCAATTCCTTCAACTGTTTGTCATCCAGCTCCGATGGTGCTTCGAGCATTACGTCTCGTCCGCTGTTGTTCTTCGGGAATGCTATGCAGTCGCGTATAGAGTCGAGTCCTGCCATGATAGACACGAATCGGTCGAGACCGAAAGCGAGTCCTGCGTGAGGTGGTGCTCCGTATTTGAATGCGTTGATGAGGAATCCGAACTGTGCCATTGCCCTTTCGGGTGTGAAGCCCAGGATCTTGAACATCTTCTCCTGAAGCTGTCCGTCGTGGATACGGAGGCTTCCTCCTCCCACTTCGATTCCGTTGCACACAAAGTCGTATGCTTTTGCCCTCACTCTCTCCGGATGCTCGTCGAGCAGTGGAATATCGTCAGGGTTAGGCATTGTGAACGGATGGTGTGTAGCCATGAGTCTCTGTTCCTCGTCGCTCCATTCGAAGAGTGGGAAGTCTACGATCCAGAGGCATTCGAACTTGTTCTTGTCTTTCAGTCCGAGTCTGTCAGCCATTTCGAGTCGTAGGCTGCACAACTGAGTTCTCGTCTTGTTTGCCTTGTCACCGCTGAGGATGAGTATGAGGTCGCCTGGCTTTGCTTCTGCTTTCTCCACCACTTTGGCGAACACTTCTGGTGTATAGAACTTGTCGATGCTGCTCTTTGTCGTTCCGTCTTCGTTCACCTTTATCCATACCAGACCCTTTGCTCCCACTTGTGGCTTCTTCACGAAGTCGGCGAGCTGGTCGAGCTGTTTGCGTGTGTAGCTTGCGCATCCCGGCGCGCATATTCCTCCGATGTATTCAGCATCGTTGAACACGGAGAACTCTCCTGTGCCTTTCAGCTCGTCCATAAGTTCCACGAATTCCATTCCGAATCTGAGGTCCGGCTTGTCGCTTCCGAAGCGTCTCATTGCTTCGTGCCATGTCATCTGCTGCAGTTTTGCAGGCAGTTCCACTCCGCGCACTTCTTTAAAGAGGTGGCGTGCCATATCCTCGAAGAGGTTGATCACATCGTCTTGGTCTACGAACGACATCTCGCAGTCAATCTGTGTGAATTCAGGCTGTCTGTCAGCTCTGAGGTCTTCGTCGCGGAAGCATTTCGCTATCTGGAAGTATCTGTCGAATCCGCTCACCATGAGCAGCTGCTTCAGTGTCTGCGGGCTCTGTGGCAGGGCATAGAACTGTCCTGGGTTCATTCTCGACGGCACGACGAAGTCGCGTGCACCCTCAGGTGTGCTTCCGATGAGGATAGGAGTCTCCACTTCGATGAAGTCCTTGCTGTCGAGGAAGTTTCTTATGAGTATGGTCATGCGGTGGCGCAGTTCGAGGTTGTGGCGCACGCATGGTCTTCTGAGGTCAAGATAGCGGTATTTCATTCTGATGTCGTCTCCGCCGTCTGTATTGTCCTCGATTGTGAACGGCGGTGTTGCGCTCTGGCTTAGGATGTTGAGCTTGTCGGCAATGATTTCGATATCGCCTGTAGGTATCTTGTTGTTTTTGCTCTGTCGCTCGTTCACTGTTCCTTCCACCTGGATGCAGTACTCGCGTCCGAGTTTGTTGGCGAGGGCGCAAAGCTCAGCGTCAGCTTCTTCGTTGAAGACCAGCTGTGTGATGCCGTATCTGTCGCGCAGGTCTACGAATGTCATTCCTCCCATCTTGCGGCTTCGCTGTACCCATCCGGCGAGCGTCACCTTTTTTCCTGCATCGGAGAGTCTCAGCTCTCCGCACGTGTTTGTTCTGTACATAAGAATGTGTGTGATATAAAGTATGTTTTGTTTTCTTTTCTTGCGTTTTGCAAAGATAGCAATCTTTTTTGGAATATCCTAATTCTTTTCGGAATTTATCTGGAACGTGAGTTCTTCTTTGTCCGGGTTCTTTCCGATGGCGATTGTGGTGCCAGGTTTCAGCTCGTCGTTGAGTATCATCTGGCATATACCGTCTTCGATATATGTCTGTATTGCTCTCTTGAGCGGTCTGGCTCCGAACTGCACGTCGTAGCCTTTTTCTGCCACGAGTTCTTTAGCCTTGTCGGTGATGGATATTTCGTAGCCCATGGCCGTGAGTCGACGGGTGAGAGATCTGAGTTCTATGTCGATGATCTTCTTTATCGCTTCCAGATCGAGCTGGTCAAAGGTTATTATCTCGTCGAGTCTGTTGAGGAATTCGGGACTGAACTGCTTGCTGAGGCTCTTCTGTATGATGCTGCGTGCGTATTCTTTGTCTTTCTCCTGCATGTCGGCAGAGAGGCGTCCGGCATTGAAGCCCACTCCGTGTCCGAACTCTTTGAGCTGTCGTGTTCCGGCGTTGCTGGTCATTATTATAATGGTGTTTCTGAAGTCGACGAGCCTTCCGTTGCCGTCGGTCAGCCTTCCCTCATCGAGCACCTGCAGCAGCATGTTGAACACGTTGCCGTGTGCTTTCTCGATTTCGTCGAGCAGCACGATGGAGTAGGGGCGTCGGCGCACTCTTTCCGTGAGCTGTCCTCCTTCGTCGTAGCCCACGTATCCTGGAGGCGCTCCCACGAGGCGTGATGTGTTGAAGCTCTCGCTGTATTCGCTCATGTCAATGCGTATCAGTGCGTCGGCAGAGCCGAATATGTTTTCTGCAAGTTTCTTAGCCAGATATGTCTTTCCCACTCCGGTCGGTCCGAGAAACATGAATGCTCCGATGGGGTGGTTGGGGTCTCTCAGTCCGATCCTGTTGCGCTGGATGGCTTTCACCACCTTTTCTATCGCCCTGTCTTGTGCCACCACGTCGCCTTTGAGCGTTTCGCCCATGTTGCGCAGGCGTGCGCTCTCAGTCTCGGTGATTCTCTCGGCTGGTATTCCTGCCATCACCGACACCACTCTCGCCACGTCGTCTTCTGTCACGTCGACAACGTTGTTGAAGTTTCCTTCTTTGTATTTCTGTTCCAGTTCCTTCATTTTCTGCTGCAGCTCCGTCTGCTTGTCGCGGAAGCTTGCCGCCAGTTCGAAGTTCTGGTTTCTCACGGCGTTTTGTTTCTTTCTCGCCACCTCGGCTATTTCCTTTTCCGTCTCTGTGATTTCAGGCGGCACTTGTGCGTTCTGCAGGTGAGCCTTGGCTCCTGCCTCGTCGAGAGCGTCGATTGCCTTGTCGGGGAACTGTCTTTCGGTGACGTATCTGTCGGTGTATGCCACGCATGCCTTTATAGCCTCGTCGGAGTATCTCACGGCGTGGTAGTGTTCGTATCTTTCCTTTATGTTTGTGAGGATGTCGATGGTTTCCTCAGGTGTGGTCTGTTCCACTATCACCTTCTGGAATCTCCTCTCCAGCGCTCCGTCTTTTTCTATCGAGGTGCGGTATTCGTCGAGTGTGGTGGCTCCGATACACTGTATGGTGCCTCTTGCCAATGCCGGTTTGAGCATGTTTGCTGCGTCCATGGTGCCTGGTGCCGATCCTGCTCCCACGAGAGTGTGGATTTCGTCGATGAACACTATTATGTTTGGATGGTTTTCTATTTCCTTCACCAGTGCCTTCACTCTTTCTTCAAACTGTCCGCGGTATTTTGTTCCTGCCACGAGAGCTCCCAGGTCGAGCGTAATTACCCTTTTGTTGAACAGCACCGGTGAGGTGTGTTTCTTGGCGATGAGCGTGGCGAGTCCTTCCACTATGGCGCTTTTTCCCACTCCCGGTTCGCCGATGAGTATCGGGTTGTTTTTCTTTCTGCGGCAAAGTATTTCGCACACTCTGTTTATCTCGTTCTCTCTGCCCACAATGGGGTCGAGTTTCCCTTCTTCGGCAGCCAGTGTGAGGTCGGTGCCGAAGTTGTCGAGTATTGGCGTGTCACCGCCGGTCTTGGTGTCGGTGGCTGTTGGGCTTCCGCCCTGTTTCCGGTTCTGGCTTCCGGTTCTGCCGATGAAGTCTTCGTCTTCTTCCTCCTGCATTCCGATGCCGTTTTTCGTTATGTTGTCAGCCTGTTTCTTTGAGTATTCCATAACTTGGTCGTAGGTGATTTTTCTTTCTTCCAGTATGTTCTTTGCCCCGTTGTTTCTGGGGTCGTGCAGTATGGCGAGCAGCAGGTGCATCTCGCTCACGGTTTCCGTTGCCATGAGTCGTGCCTGCAGTATCGCAAGCTTCAGTATGTTGCTTGCCTGCTCGCTCAGCTCTATGCTGTCGCTGGTTGAATGTGCGTTGTTTCCTGCCGCCACGTTCTGCTCCAGCTGCTGTTTCATGTCTTTCAGGTCCACGTTCATGCTTTGCATCATGCTGCATGCTGCTCCGCCTTTGTGGCGCAGTATGGCGAGCAGCAGGTGTTCGGGCATGACATTTGGACTTGCCAGCCGTGCGGCTTCTTCTTTGCTGAATGTGAGCACTTCGAGTACTTCGTCTGAAAACTTGTTTGTCATGTTTTGTTCATTTAGTTTGCGTCCAGGCATGGATATTCCTTTGTCTGTCCGTTTACTGTTTTGTAGGTACAAAAAATATGCCAATATGGTGTGTGTCAGTTTTCCGATGGCTGTTGTGTGGCTTGTTCTTTGTCCTTGTCGTGTGTCATGCTGAATTCGCATCCGCAGTATCGCTGGTTGTAGAAGCCATACTGTTTTATTATCTCCAGCCTCCTTTCGCTCAGTCCTCCTTTGCGCCAGTTCTGTTCCCACCATGCCACGTCGTCGTATGGTTCCACTGCCCATTGCCCGGCGGCGTTTATCTGTTCCAGGCTTTTCCATCTCGACGAGGCTAGTGTGGTGGTCACCACAGGGATGCCGTTTTCGTGGGCGTAGCGGGCGGTGCGTCTGAGTCTCATCTCGAAGCATCGCCTGCAGCGTCTGCCTCTCTCAGGTTCGTTTTCCAGTCCTTTCACGTGTGCCAGCCATTCGTCGTGGCAGTAGTCGTCGTCGATGATGGTTAGTCCGAGCGAGTCGGCATATCTGGTGCATTCGTTTTTTCTGATGAGATATTCTTCAAGCGGGTAGATGTTCGGGTTTGAATAGTATATCACTGGCGTAATGCCATTCTTCATCAGACATTCTATGATGGCGCTTGAGCATGGTGCGCAGCAGGTGTGGAGCAATACTGTGGTCGCTCCTCCCGGCACGTTTATTTCGAATTTCTTTTTCATTGGCGGATTTGACGGGGTATTTCCTTGATTATAGGAAAGGTGTGAGCAGATGTGCCACCCATCCTACGAATTTCTTCCAGGGTGTTCTCCATCTGTTCCAGCTTTCGGGTGTGAGCTTGAACGACGAGAGCTTGTCTGCCTCGAACATGTCGTTGAGCTGGCGTGTGGTGTGTGGGTCGATTATCACGGCGTTTTCCTCGTAGTCGAAGTTGAGGCTCCGGGCATTGAGGTTGGCGCTGCCCACGGTGCAGAATTTACCGTCCACCATTATTATCTTGGTGTGGTGGAATCCGTCTTCGTATATCCACACGTCCACTCCGTGTTTCATCAGTTTGTGCACGTTGTAGAACACGCAGTCTGGCGTGAGCGGTATGTCGCTGTGCGACGAAACCATTATCTCCACCTTCACTCCTCTTTTCACCGCCCGTCTGATGGCTTTTTTCAGTGTGCGGTTCAGCGTGAGATACGGGTTCACGAGCTTTATGCTGTCTTGCGCATCATTTATGGCGTCGGTGTAGAACTGTCGTATTATCTTGTTCGTCGTCCTGGGTTCGCGGTTTATTATCCCCACCATCTTGCGGCCTCGCGTCGGTGTGGCGTCGGGTTTCAGTCCGCTGATGTAGTCGGCGTTTCTGGTGCCGCGGTAGTATTTCGCCCCGGCTATCTGTTCTCCCGTCACTTTTTTCCACATCCTCACGAAAATCTTCTGCAGCGTGTTCACTTCTTCGCCCTCTATGCGGCAGTGCATGTCTCGCCATTTCCCCACCACGTCGGTGCCCTTGATGTAGTAGTCAGCCACGTTCATTCCTCCGGTGTATGCCACTTTTCCGTCGATTACCACTATCTTGCGGTGGTCTCTGTGGAACACGTGGTTTACCCATGGAAAGCGGAGCGGGTCGAATTCGTGGATGTCGACTCCCCTCTGGCGCAGTTTCTCGAGATGTCTTTTCTTCAGCGGCTGGTTGTTGGAGTCGTTTCCGAATCCGTCGAACAGCGCCCTTACTTCCACTCCCTGGCTGGCTTTCTCTGCGAGTATGTCGAAGAGAAGCGAGGCTATGGAGTCGTTGCGGAAGTTGAAGTATTCCAGGTGTACGCTGCTCCTTGCCTGGCGGATGGCTTTGAACATGTCGTCGAATTTCTCCTGTCCGCTCATAAGCAGCGTCACGGAGTTGTCGTTGGAGAATTCCACTCCCTGTTCCCTCATCTGCCTTGCGATAAGCGAGTCGGCGGTCACGGTCTGCGCTGCCGCCGTCATTGTGGCGCAGACCATCATGAGCAGGGCAAGTAACAGGGCAGGGCGCCCAGTGGCGTGTGTCCTTGTTCTGTCTGTCCGTGCGTTGCGTATGTTGTCGTTGATAAAGAATATCATATATTGTCTATAACATCATTTGTCTTGATTCATGTCTCGCGTGCCTTGTCGGTCTGCCAGATGGCAAGTATGCTGGGGTGTTGCCGTTTCCGGTGTATTACCGCAGGTGGGCGAAAACAGGTGCAAAGTTATGGAAAAAGTCGGTTTTGACAAAATATTTGTTTGCAATGAAGCGAAATGGCAAAAAAATGCGGTGTATTTGTCACCAGTAACAAGTTGTTTTTTCACCGTCACTTTACGTTGTTCCTCGATTATAACCCTGTCGGTCTTCATGCCTATGTGGGTGTTTTGCTGACCGTAAACCATTGGTTTCTGTCTCTTCAGTACGTGTTTGCCCGCGTCCGTCGGTTTCATGCATTGTCGCTCAACATTTTTCCCATTTTCCCATTTTCCCATTTTCCCAACGGGAAATGGTGTTTTCATATAAGTTATTATATATCAATATATTATCTTTTTTATTACATTTATTTTTCGTTATATGGGAAGATGGGAAGATGGGAAAATGGGAATTTTGGAAAAAATGCCCTCTCTTTTCCCTCTCTCTTGCCATCTCCTTAAGGTCTACATTTGCCATGCCTCATGTCATAGTATTTGCAGGATTTACAAGAACAGAGTTGTTAAGCTTGCCGTAGTCCGCCTGACTGAGAATGTATAGCCGTTGGAAAAGTCTTTACAAAAGTGTCTCAAGTGTCTCACTGTCTCACAGTCTCATGTGGAATTGACGGTTTTATATAAGTTATTATGTATCAATATATTATCTTTTTTTATTACATTTATTACTCATTTTATGAGACAGTGAGACAGTGAGACACTTGAGACACTTGAGACACTTTCCTCTCTTTTCCCTCTCTCTTGCCATCTCCTTGAGGTACGTGTTTGCCATGCCTCATGTCATAGTATTTGCAATATTTACAGGAACAGAGTTGTGAAGTTTGCCGTAGTCTGCCTGTCGGAGAATGTATAGCTGTTAGAAAAGTCTTTACAAAATTGTCTCAATTGTCTCATTGTCTCATTGTCTCAAGTGGAATTGGTTGTTTTGTCTAAGTTATTATATATCAATATATTATCTTTTTTATTACAATTATTATCCGTTTTATGAGACATTGAGACATTGAGACATTGAGACAATTGAGACAATTGAGACAATTTTGTAAAGACTTTTCCTCTCTTTCCCCTCTTCCCTTGCCATCTCCTTGAGGACCACATTTAAGCGTATGCGTCCTGTGTGAAAAGGGGCATGAGAGAGTGAGACTCACGTTTGGGGAGAGATGGGCGGGGTGTGAATGTGAGGGTAGCCTGCCACGGGGCGGAGGGCAGCCGGTGTCAATCTTCAGTCTTCTTGAGATACTGGTCAAGAAGCAGGATGCCCTTCTCGGTGCAGAAGCCGCGCAGCAACACGATGAAGAAGTTGCAGAAGATGTCGCTCAGCGAATACTTTTCGTAGAGAGCCTTCTTGATGCTCGCGTCCATCATCGAGTCGCAGATGTCCTGCAGGATTTCGTAGTTCAGCTCGGGCACGAAATATCCGTTTTCTATGCAGCGCTTCACGAAAAGCAGCGACTCCCTCTGCTGTTCCTCGTGGCGCGACCGCAGATATGCCGTCACCTTGTCGTATTTCTCAAGTTCCGTGAGGAAGAGAGGGGAGAGGTTGTCCAGGTCTTCGAATTTAAGTTTGAAGAACGTCACCACGATGTCGATTTCGTTTTCCGCCGTCAGCGCATATTCCTGGATATGCCTTACAAGCTCTTCATGGTCGTGCCGCGCACCCGCGAGCAGCAGGTCCTCCTTCTTGTCGTACACCTCATACAGAGTGCGCTTCGATATCGACAGCGCCGCTGCGATGTCGTCCATCTTCACGGCCTTTATGCCCCTCTGTTTGAAGAGCGGCATTGCCGTGCGCAGAATCCTGAGCTTCAGCTCCTGGCGATGTTCAGATATGGTGTTGTGGTCTGTTTGCATTTCCTTCATTGCGGTTTGATTTTACAAAGATAATAAAATATTTGTTATTTTTCTTCGTGCGCCCAAGTTTTTTAGTAATTTTGCAAAAACTCGTCAATTTGGCGAACGGACA
>CAVBFA010000042.1:18108-20881 GCA_963594595.1 Oscillibacter sp.
AATATCCGCGCTGGCTTGTCAATTCGAGTGATAATGACACAAACAATTAATTCTTATTTTTTCTTATGGTAAAAATCACAAAAGAAGCAGCGCTGGCCTATCATGAGGGAATGCGCCCAGGAAAAATCGAAGTCAAGCCCACCAAGGCTTACAGCACCCAGACCGACCTGAGTCTGGCATATTCGCCCGGTGTGGCATTCCCGTGTCTGGAAATACAGCAGAAGCCTGACGATGCTTACAAATATACCGACAAAGGAAACCTCGTTGCAGTGATCAGCAACGGCACAGCAGTGCTAGGACTTGGAGACATCGGAGCCATGAGCGGAAAACCAGTGATGGAGGGCAAGGGACTGCTCTTCAAGATATATGGCGGCATCGACGTGTTCGACATCGAGATAGCAGAGAAAGACCCGGAGAAATTCTGCGAGACCGTGGAACGCATAGCGCCCACCTTCGGAGGAATAAACCTGGAAGACATCAAGGCACCGCAATGCTTCTACATAGAAGAGAGGCTGAAACGCACACTCGACATACCGGTGATGCACGACGACCAGCACGGCACGGCGATAATATCGGCGGCAGGACTCAAAAACGCACTCGAAGTGAACGGCAAGGACATCGCCAAGGTAAAGATCGTGGTGAACGGAGCCGGAGCCGCAGCCATATCATGCACCAAGATGTATGTGGCACTCGGAGCCAAGACCGAAAACATACTGATGCTCGACTCCAAGGGAGTGATAACCAGCGACAGAGGAAACCTGACCGAGCAGAAGAAGCTTTTCGCCACCGACAGGCGCGACGTGCACACGCTCGAAGAGGCGATAAAAGGAGCCGACGTGTTCGTGGGACTCTCAAAAGGCAACGTGCTCACGCAAGACATGATACGCTCAATGGCTGAACAGCCGATCGTGTTCGCACTCGCAAACCCCGTGCCCGAAATATCATACGAAGACGCCATGGCAAGCCGTCCCGACGTGCTCATGAGCACAGGACGCTCCGACTATCCTAACCAGATAAACAACGTGATAGGATTCCCCTACATCTTCCGCGGAGCGCTCGACGTGCATGCAACGGCAATCAACGAGGAGATGAAGCTGGCGGCAGTACATGCCATCGCAGATCTGGCTAAACAACCCGTGCCCGACGTGGTGAACGATGTGTACCACGTGAACAACCTAACCTTCGGACCTCTCTATTTCATCCCCAAGCCCGTTGACCCGCGACTCATCACAGAAGTATCGGCAGCAGTGGCAAAGGCGGCAATCGAAAGCGGAGTGGCAAGGACGACAATCACTGACTGGGCGGCATACAAGAACAAGCTGCGCGAGATGCTCGGACAAGAGACAAAGCTCACCCAGAAACTATACGATACCGCACGCAAACACCCGCAGAGAGTGGTATTCGCCGAGGGACTACACCCCACGATGCTCAAGGCGGCAGTGCAGGCAAAGGCAGAAGGCATCTGCCAGCCAATACTGCTCGGCAACGACGAACGCATAGGGAAGCTCGCAAAAGAACTCGACCTGAGCCTTGACGGAGTGGAAATAGTGAACCTGCGCCACGACAGAGAGGCGGAGCGTCGCGAACGCTACGCCCATATCCTGGCAGAGAAACGACAGAGAGAAGGCTACACGCTCGACGAGGCAAACGACAAGATGTTCGAGCGCAACTACTTCGGAATGATGATGGTGGAGACAGGCGACGCCGACGCCTTCATAACAGGACTCTACACCAAATACTCAAACACCATAAAAGTGGCAAAAGAAGTGGTTGGCATACAGCCGGGCTACTCACACTTTGCCACGATGCACATCCTGAACACAAGCAAAGGCGTGTATTACATCTCTGACACGCTCATCAACCGTCATCCCGACAAAGACACGCTCATGGACGTGGCGAAACTGAGCGCCGCTACAGTGCGCTTCTTCAACGAAGAGCCGAACATAGCCATGATAAGCTACTCCAACTTCGGAACAGACGACTGCGGAAGTCCGCTGCAGGTGCACGAGACGGTGGCTGCCATGCAGCAGCAATTCCCGGAGCTGGCCATCGACGGAGAAATGCAGATAAACTTCGCCCTCAACAAAGAACTGCGAGATGCCAAATTCCCGTTCTCACGCCTCAAGGGCAAAGACGTGAACACACTCGTGTTCCCAAATCTGAGCAGCGCCAACGGAGCATACAAACTTCTCCAGGGACTGAACACCGACGCCGAGATAATCGGTCCGATACAGATGGGACTCAACAAACCGATACACTTCACCGACTTTGAAAGCTCCGTGCGCGACATCGTGAACGTTACGGCAGTGGCGGTAATCGACGCATACGTGGCAAAACTCAAGGCAAAACACAATGCGTGACAAGTGGTCTGAATGAGAAAACGGACGGGCAAGACCATTCGTGGGAAATTCAGAAACAAGTCAAACACACACACACCGCAGAAAGGACGTGGAAACAAGAAAACACCGGGGAAAAGGCAGAATTGCCGCTCCTCGGTTTTTTTACATTACTTATTTCGATTATACTCTTGCAGGTTCAGATAAAATGAGTATTTTTGCAGAGATAAACACAAGCCAGAGGCAAAACAAACGCCGAAGGCGGATTACGAATTAAACAGAAACATAAATTATGAAGAAGATTTTATTGCTGGCGATAGGATTCCTGATGACCATGACGGCAAGCGCACAGTTTGAACAAGGGAAATACTATTGCAACGGCTCACTGACAGGAATCAATCTGAGCTACAGCGGAGCAGAGAAGCTCAGCCTCGGAG
>CAVBFA010000043.1:0-20852 GCA_963594595.1 Oscillibacter sp.
GCTTGCCCATCATGGGCAACGTGCTTGCCCCTGTTGGGCAGATTTGCTGTCAGATGTCTGCCCAATAAGTTCATGTTGTAATACCCATATTTCTGTTTTCACGATTCTGCCAACGCATACAATTCCTCACATCTGACAATTCCTTTCATCAGCAAACCATCCAGACAGTTGGCTGACAATCGTAAGGTAGTCAACTATCTATTTATCAGCATTTTACGGCAAAAAACCAGATGGTCTGACAGTTTTTCAGCAATTCTTGGTTTTACTGAGAATCAAGCGATTTACAACTTTTACTCATATCTGTCAACATAAATTAATTCCGCCAACGGGTAGATATAATTTATTCGTGTTGTCGGTGTGTCCCTGGCCTTCGGCAGGGACACAAATCAAAAAATGAAACACGGATTACAGAGATTCACGGATTGGTCTTTTCACGGATTCATTTTTTGATAATATTTCGTCAGTGATATTTGGATTTTGGTTTGGATTTAGCAGGATTTGCAAGTGCTGGGGCACTTCCTTTTGTGTGTATGATAGAGAGATGTACGAGATAGAATGTTATCAGATGCTTTTCAGAAAAAGGGAGTGTCACAAGCACTCGCGAATCCACGGAAATCCAAAAATAAATCCAAAATATTTTATTGGTCTAAAATAATCCGTGATGATAAATCCGTGGTGCTCGGTGATATCCGTGTTTTATTTTAGACCCGTGGACATCGCCGAAGGCTGATGGACACTATTATTATCACAGATATTGTCATTCCGTGGTGAAAAATCACTCCGTGTTGAAAAAAATGCCTTTAACCGGATAAAGGAGAATCGGTTAAAGGCATTTTTTCAATCTATATCATTGCCATCGTATGGCGGAATATCATTTCAGAGGTTCTGTCTCAAGGCTCTCGATGCTTCCCGTGACGGGATTGAGCACGAGGTGGGAGGTGAACTTCTTGCTGAACATCTCACCGCTCAACGACTCGGTGGTTCCAAACTGAGGAGCATACAGTTCGAAGGCTCCCAGAGCACGGTCGGCACTGAACACCGTGGCACGTATCTTACCCGGCAGGTTCACGCAGATGCCGATGTTGTCCTTGTCTTTCTTGGGGTCTGCCAGACCGCCGTTGAGAGTGGGCGAACTGTGCAGGTCTTCCACCTTAATATAATAAGGTTTGCCGCTGAGGTCGTCGGCATCCGTCAGTCCGAGATACTTAGAGAAACGGAACAGCAGCTGCTTCTCCACCTCACGGGTGGGCACGAACGCCACCTCCACCTCCGTAGTGTCACGGTCGGTAGTGCCCTCGAAGAGCTGCAGCAGGGCATTCTCCTGAGCGTTCAGATTGTTTATCATCAGACGAAGCTGCTCACCGTCCTTCGGCATGAAGTCAGCCTGTCCTTTATTGAGCAGACTCTTGTTCTCGCGGATGTCATATATCTCCTGCACACAAAGCTCCGCCATCTTCACCTTGTTGGCGGCGCTGAGGATTTCCTGAGTCATATAGTCGCGAGGGTTCACGGGGGCCGGCTTCGGCGACGGCACGAAAGGTTTGCGTACCTTAGCCTCCCTCGGTTCGGCATTCACCGCCAGCAGCACCCCGTTCTCATCACGCGAGAGAGTGCGGACGCTGTGCTTGCCGTCGATTTTCGCCGTGAAGAATTTCGTGGTGTCGGGCACAGCCTTCTGCGAGAGCTGCATACCCACGATGCGGTATTGTGTTGACGGCTCCATACTCACGTCGTCGCGGCGCAGATAGCGTGAGGCATAGGGAGCGAGGTCGCCGGGAATGAAGGTGGTCTTCTCGACAAGGAGCGAGAAGCGAAGCTCCGTCTTCGGTAGATAATAGGATGCACCATCCACCGTGCGCACGTCGTCCTGTGCCACGGCATTCTGCGGAGCACCGAGAAGAGGGAGCGCCACGGCAGCCACAAGTCCCTTCATCACATTCCTGTATTTCATATATTTCTTCATATCAATTCTTTATGTCGTTTCGTTTTGATTATGTATTTTCTAAAGTCTGACAGGGAGCAGCCCCTGCCCCATGGTCACTACCGTGTCGCCATCAGTCGTCGAGGCGTTTGAAAGCCTTTGGCAGGAATCTCACGATGTCGCCAGCCGTAACGCTCTCCACTCCCAGCTCTTCTGCCGCCAGGTCGCCGGCAAGACCATGCACATAGGTGCCTATCAGACAGGCGTCTTTCTGGTTGTAGCCTCGTGCGAGGAGTGCGGTGAGCACACCGGTGAGCACGTCGCCACTGCCAGCCGTCGCCATTCCGGAATTGCCTGTGGAATTGAACATCACCTTGCCGTCGGGCATGCAGAGGGCAGAATAATGACCTTTCAGGATGATGTATATCTGCATCGTCTGCGCCATCTCGACAGCCTTGGAGAGCTGTTCGAAACCATCGTTGAAACGCACTCCGGCGAGTCGTTCAAACTCCAACGGATGCGGGGTGAGGATGGTGCCCACAGGGATTCTCTGGAACCATGCCCTGTGGGAAGCCAGGATATTGAGACCGTCGGCATCTACCACCGTAGGCACCTGCGCACGGCGCAGCTGGGAGATGAATGCCGTTGCCGTCACCTCGTCGGTGCCGATGCCCGGACCGATGCCCATGGCGTCGAAACTGTCGTCGGCAACGGGTTCGGTGAACAGGTTGTCATCGGCATCGCGGCTGACGATGGCCTCCGGCACGGCAATCTGCATGATGTCATTGTTGCGTGCCGGAACGTGGGTTATCACCTTGCCCGCTCCGGAACGGAAGCAGGCTCTGGAGGCAAGGATTGCGGCACCTGCCATGCCATAGCTGCCTGCAACGATAAGCGAGGTGCCGGCATCGCCTTTGTGCCAGAAGTCGCCACGCGGACGGAGCAGCGTGCGGACGAAGCTCTCGTCCACAATCTCGTATTTGGCGTCTGCCTTCTCTATGCCTTCGGCGCTGAGACGGATGTCGAGCACGCCGAGGCGGCCCAGATAGCGCTGGTTCTCCGGAAAGAGGAACGCCAGCTTCATCTGCTGCAGGGTGAAGGTGTAGTCGGCGCGTATGATGTTGGTGCGCGTGTTGTAGGAGTTGTCTTCGGTCATGAGGCCCGACGGGATGTCGATGCTCACCACCCGGCATTCCGACTGGTTGATGTATTTCACCAGCGAGGCGAAACCGCCGCTCAGGGGTTTGCTGAGTCCCGACCCGAAGAGTCCGTCGATGACGAGCACCGATGCCGGCAGCTCCGGCGGGTCGAACTCGTTGGTCACCTCAATGAAGGTAACGCCGGCGGCTCCGGCAAGCCGCTCCTTGTTGGCGCTGCAGTCGGCGGAAAGGGTGCCTGACACATTGAAGAGGTAGACCTTCACGCTGTAGCCCTGCTCTCCCATCATGCGTGCCACGGCAAGCGCGTCGCCACCATTGTTGCCGGGTCCGGCAAAGACCACCACATTGGTGTTGTCGTCCCATACTCTCGTTATGGCGCGCGTCAATGCCTTTGCCGCGCGCTCCATCAAATCGATGGATTTTATCGGCTCGTGTTCTATCGTATATTTGTCGAGCTCACGTATCTGTGTGCCTGTAAGAATCTTCATATCTGCAAAAATACTAATTAATTGGATAGATTGACTTATTGTTTGAATATTTTTATTACTTTTGTGCGCAAAAACAATATAATTCTTATGGCAACAATAGATATCAAAGACAAAACCTTCGAGACATTGATACCCGAGGAGGAGATAATGCGCCGAGTGAAAACCGTGGCAGACAGGATCAGCAACGACCTGAAAGGAAAGAAGCCTCTGCTGCTCGGAGTCTTGAACGGATCGTTCATTTTTGCCGCCGACCTGATGAGGATGCTCACCATAGAGAGCGAGATTTCGTTCGTGAAGATGACATCGTATCAGGGCACAGAATCTACAGGAAAAGTCAAGAAACTCGTGGGCCTCAACGAGAATATCGAGGGACGCACGGTGGTCATCGTGGAAGACATCGTGGACTCGGGTCTCACCATGGAGCAGATGATAGAATATCTGAAGGAGTTCAAACCGGCAGAGATACACATCTGCACGCTGCTGCTCAAGCCTGACAACCTGAAGAGGAATCTCGACATCGAATATATCGCCATGGAGATTCCAAACGACTTCATAGTTGGATATGGGCTTGACTACGACGGACTGGGACGAAACCTGAGAGACATTTACGTAGTAAAGGAATAAGCAATAAATTACATATCAACAAAACACATGAAGAATATTGTTATTTTCGGTGCGCCCGGATCAGGAAAGGGCACACAAAGCGATCTCCTTATCAGGAAGTACGGACTGGGACACATCTCTACTGGTGACGTGCTCCGCAATGAAATCAAAAACGAGACTGAGCTGGGCAAGACTGCCAAGGCTTACATCGACAAGGGTCAGCTCATTCCTGACGAGCTGATGGTAAACATCCTCGCCAGCGTATACGACTCTTTCGGCAAGGAGCACGAGGGAGTGATATTCGACGGATTCCCACGCACTATCCCACAGGCAGAGGCTCTGAAGAAGATGCTCGACGAGCGTGGACACAAAATCGCCGCAATGATAGAACTCGACGTTCCGGAGAACGAGCTGATGGTGCGCCTCGTGAAGCGCGGCAAGGAGAGCGGACGCTCTGACGACAACGAGGAGACGATAAAGAAGCGCCTCGACGTTTACCACAACCAGACCGCTCCTCTCATCGAATGGTATAAGAAGGAGAACATCCATCACCACATCAACGGACTGGGAGCGCTCGACCGCATCTTCGGTGACATCTGCACCGTAATCGACAATCTCTAAATCACATCATCCCCCTATAATAAAGCCTCAAAGCATTCGAGCTTTGAGGCTTTGTTGTTATATCAGTTGACGAGTTAACAAGTTGACGAGTTGACAAGTTGACGAGTTGACGAGATGTTTTATTTTCTCATCACAGCCGAGTATATCCTGCCGGAGTCGATGCCGAGCTTGCGGGCAGAGAAATAATCGTCGGTATTGGAATATGTGCAGATGCCACACGACTGTATGTTTCCGGCGACAAGTCCGCATTGCTGCAGCTGCTGACGGTTGCATTCCACGAGGTCGATGTGCCATTTGTATTCCTCACTGCCGTTCATCTTCATCCGGCGGCTGATGTCCTGCATGTCGAAGTTTGCCGCCACGAACTGTTCATACACCTCGTCGCCCACTTCAAAGGCATCAAAGGAGATGCCGGGGCCTATCACAGCCTTGAGGTCTGCAGGATTGGTGTCGTAGGCAAGACGCATCTCCGTCACGGCTCTCATCACGACACGCGAGAGAGTGCCCCGCCATCCTGCATGCACGGCACACACGACTCCATGTCTGGAGTCGGAAAGGAGAATGGGGATGCAGTCGGCAGTAGACACCCCGACGCATACGTTCTCCAGGTTTGTCATCACGGCATCCACGCCATCCAGAATCATCTTCCTGACCGGAAGCGGGAGGGCGAGGAAGTCGGCGGCAATCTGTCTCACCTCCACACCATGCGTCTGGTGTGGCACAATGACATTACCGTCGGCAACGCCAAGCTCCTCACAGAGGATCTGACGGTTTCGGGCTATGGCAGAGGCATCGTCGCCACAATGCTCGTTGATATTGAACTCACCGTGGCTGCCGGTGCTGTAGCCGCCATGACGTGTGGAGCTGAACGCCACCACATTGTCGTCGAGGTCGTAATAATGGAGTTGTGGTTTCTGCATCAGTCCTCGTCCTCCATATCATATTCAAAGTCGTCGAGGTCTTCCACGTCGTCGATATCATCCTCGTCAAGGAACACCACTTCGTCCTCTCCCTCCTTGCGCAGTTCTTCGGGCAGGGTGTTGAGGTCTTTGTCGCGATGTACGAGAGTGTCCTCTGCCATTATATCAGCGAGTTTGTTACTTTCGCTGTTGAGCTCCTTCCACAGCACATCCTTCAGTTCGGAGATTCCCATTCCCGACACCGACGAGATGAATACCACGGGTAGGTCTGACGGCAGCGTCTCCTTGAGCATCTCGATGAGTTCATCGTCGAGCAGGTCGCATTTTGTCACGGCAAGCACGCGATGCTTGTCGAGCATCTCGGGATTGAAGTTGGTAAGCTCGTTGAGCAGTATCTCGTATTCTTTCTTTATGTCGTCGGTATCACCAGGCACCATGAAGAGCAACAGGGAGTTGCGCTCGATGTGGCGCAGGAAACGGAGTCCGAGCCCCTTGCCCTCGCTCGCCCCCTCTATGATTCCAGGGATGTCTGCCATGACGAACGATTTGTTGTCATGATAGCCCACGATGCCGAGCGACGGTTCGAGGGTGGTGAAGGGATAGTTGGCAATCTTGGGGCGGGCACTCGACACGGCGGAGAGCAGCGTGCTCTTGCCGGCATTGGGGAAACCAACGAGACCGACGTCGGCAAGGAGCTTAAGCTCCATTATGACCGTCATCTC
The DNA here is from genome assembly GCA_963594595.1 of Oscillibacter sp. Classification (GTDB taxonomy): domain Bacteria; phylum Bacteroidota; class Bacteroidia; order Bacteroidales; family Bacteroidaceae; genus Prevotella. The sequence continues at coordinate 6,436 of CAVBFA010000043.1, forward strand.
CTGCATCGGCTCTCCCGGCTGGGCATAGCGCGGAGCCTGGTTGGTGGCAGTACGGAACTGGTAGTTGCCGAGTCCGCCGCGGCCTCCCTTGAGGAGCACCACTTCCTGTCCGTCGTGCATGACGTCGCAGATGAACTTTCCTGTCTCGGCGTCATATACCACAGTACCGCAAGGCACGTCTATATACACATCCTTGCCGTCGGTGCCATGGCATTTGTCTCTACCACCATTGCCGCCGTGTTCCGCCTTGATGTGGCGCTGGTATTTCAGATGGAGCAAGGTCCAGTAGTTATGGTTTCCACGCAGGATGATGCTTCCACCCTTACCGCCGTCGCCGCCGTCGGGACCGCCGTTTGGCTGATACTTCACGTGGCGAAGGTGCATAGATCCCTTGCCGCCCTTACCGGAGCGGCAGTATATCTTCACGTAGTCTACGAAATTTGATTCTGGCATATCTGTATGTCTTGAGTTTTTTTAAAAGATTATATTGAGTTGACCAGTTGACGAGTCAACAAGTTCACAAGCCTAAGGACTTGCGGAAAAGGGGTGTGGGATTATTTCGCTATGTCGGCGAGTGCCTTTGCCATTCTCTCCAGCACTACAGTGGAGAGCACCACCTTGCCGTCGGGACCGATGAGCGTCATCGACGGAATCCACTCCACTCCGTATGCCTTGGAGATTTCGGCATCGCGCATCTTCTTCAGTTCGCTGACCTGCCGCCATTTCATCCCGTTGTCTACAACGTATTTTGTCCAGCGGTTGTGGTCTACATCGAACGACACGCCGATGAACTCCACCTTTGAACCATACTTGTCGTAGAGTTCCTTCACGGCAGGTATGTCCTTGCGGCAGTCCGGACACCACGTTGCCCAGAAGTCAAGCAGCACATATTTGCCCTTGAATTCGGAGAGCTGCACCTTGTAGTTGTTCATCATCGGAAGGATGAAATCCGGAGCCACCGTTCCGGGCTTCAACAGTTTCTGTGCATAAAGCGAGTCGAGGTCTTTTGTCTGGTCTGCCGCATCCTGAGCCTGCGACGAGACCACAGCGGCGAGGAATATCGCCACAAAGATGAATAGTCTCTTTATTTTCATATCGTTTTCTCTTTTTTATGTTATACTCTCTTTTCAATTTACACTTGCGATGTGGCCGTCAGACGCCATAGCGGTCCACCGGATGTCCATCATATCCTCAACACCTGGTCGCAATAGTCCACCACTGCCGGGCGGTGGGTGATGAATATGATGGTCTGCCGGCGTTCCTGGAGCAGGTTGGCGAGGAGCTGTTTTTCCGTTTCCGGGTCGAGAGCGCTCGTAGCCTCATCGAATATCATCACGCTTCCCTCCCTGAGCAATGCCCTGGCTATGGAGATGCGCTGAGCCTGTCCCTCGCTCAGTCCGCCGCCTGCCTCGCTGCAGCTGGCATCGAGTCCTCCGGGGATGTCTCTCACGAAACCGGCACATGCCTTGTCGAGGGCTTGCATCATCTCCTCGTCGGTGGCGTTGAAGCGTCCCATGCGCAGATTGTCGCGGATGGTGCCGCTGAGCAACGTGTTGCCTTGTGGCACGTAGATGAGGTTGCAGCGTGTGAGAGGCGAGATGTCCTGCTCTCTCTCCTTATTATATATGTATACATGACCGCTGGTGGGCTGTATGAGGGCGAGGATGAGTCTCACCATCGTAGTCTTTCCGGCTCCTGTCTCTCCGAGTATGGCGGTGCAGGTGTTTGGACGGAAATCAAACGAGAGATGGTCTATCACATCCCTGCTGCCGTCGTCGTAGGCAAAGGAAGCGTCGTCGAACCTCACTCCCACTCCACCCGTCATCGCCATCGACACGGGGTCGCCCTGTTCTTCGAGAGGGTTCTCTTCCAGTTCCATCAGTCGCTCCGCAGCAGTGAACACGGAGACGAAAGCCGGCACGAGCTTGGTGAGGTTGCGTGCCGGTCCCTGTATCTTGGACACGAGCTGGAGGAACGCTGTCATTCCGCCGAAGGTGAGTGTGCCGTGATACATCCGCAGGGCGCTCCACAGAAATGCCACGAGATATCCGATGGCGAAACCAGTATTCAGTATGAGGTTTGAGAACACCGAGAATCTGGTGCGTCTCACCACGTTGTGTCTCAGTTCTCCCTGCATGTTCTCCAGTCTGCCCACCATCTCGTCGTCTTTCTCAAGGGTCTTTATCAGCATGCGGTGCTGTATCGTCTCCTGCAACACGCTCTGCACCTTGCTGTCGCAGTTACGCACCTGGCGTGTCAGCTTGCGCATGTGGCCCATATACACCTTGCTCGACAGGATGAACACCGGCAGCATGGCAATGATGACCAGAGCCAGCACGGGGTCCATGGAGAAGAGATAGAAGAAGGAACCCAGGAAGAGGGCGAGCACGGAGAGGGTGCTTGGCAGCGTTTCGGTGAGGAACCCCACCACGTTGCTGACATCGAATTCCAGACGGTTCAGCACATCGCCGCTGTGCCATTTCTCCTTGCCATGCCATTCGGAGCGCAGGATGCGGGCGAGCAGACGCTGCTGCATCCTGTTCTGTGCCTTTATTCCCAAGATGTTCTTCACCCATATCGAAGCGATGTTCACGGCAAATCCTCCGAGGATGAGCAGCGCCATGATTGCCACCGCCCAATACAGAGAACCCTCGACTACATGCGACGCCACGTCGATGGCGTGTTTCACCGCCCACACCGACAGCAGGCTTATCGCCACATCGATGAGTCCGAGGATGGCATTCAGCGACGCCTGCAGACGGTTGCCGCGCCATGCCCTCCACAGCCATCCCATTATCTGCCTGGCTGAATACCGGCTCTGGGGTATCTTCAGAAATTTTCTCAAATATCTCATTGGCTTACTCGTTCTTCATCCTCATGTCGGCGCCCCACATCATCTTGGCACGCAGCGTGGAGAAATATGTAGAATCCTTGGGCTTCACGATATGTGCGTCGTAGGGGGCACGGCGTATGGTGAGCGTCTGTCCCTCGCCGCATTTGATGGAGCGTCCGTCGGCGGCGACGAGATAGTTGTGGCTCCTGCTCTCCACCTCGAGGGTTATCACGGAGTCGTCGGCAACGACGATAGGACGCATATTGAGACTATGCGGCGCAACGGGAGTGAGGCACAATATTCCGGTGTGCGGAACGATTATCGGTCCGCCGTTTGACAGGGAATAGGCTGTCGATCCCGTCGGCGTACTCACTATCAGTCCGTCGGCATGGAACGTCACGATATATTCGCCGTTGATGCTGGCACGGATGGAAATCATCGAAGCATTGTCGCGTTTCAGAATGGCAATCTCGTTGAGGGCGCATTCCGAAATCCGCTCGTCGCCGTTGGCGCCATCGCTCTCCACCTGCACCATGGCAAGACAGTCTACTGTATAGCTGTCGCCGTATATGCTGTCGAGAACACTGTCGAAATCATCAACGCCGACACCGGCGAGGAATCCCAGGCGTCCCATGTTCACACCGATTATGGGAATGCTGCGGCTGCCCACACTGTATGCCGACCGCAGCAATGTGCCGTCGCCTCCCATGGATATCACGAAGTCGGCATCAAAGTCGTTTCCTTCAAACACGGTGACGCCATGCAGCGGCAAACCGTGGGATGAGCAAAGGAAATCGTAGAAACTTCTCTCCATGCTCACCTGCGCCATCCGTTCATTGAGCGACAACAGCAACCGCTGTATGTCCGCCGACTTCCTGGCCTGGTAAATATTGCCGAAAATGGCAAATCTGAGTTTTCTCAACGACATAATTGGGAGTTTTTTATCTTTCTGACGAATTATTAAGCCTCCATTGCAAATGTTTTCGTAACTTTGCGCTTGAAAGTGTCTGCAAATATACGGTTTTCTACCGAATTACGGGCACTGTGATATTAACAAATTGAAGAGACATGACAAAATTAAGTGTAAACATAAACAAGGTAGCCACCCTGCGCAACGCCAGAGGCGGCAACAATCCCGACGTGGAACAGGCCGCCGTTGACTGCCAGTTGTTTGGCGCCCAGGGCATAACCGTGCATCCAAGACCTGACGAAAGACACATCCGCTATCAAGACGTGAGGGAGATAAAACCGCTCATCACTACGGAATTCAACATCGAAGGAAACCCTATCGACAGATATATCGACCTCGTGCTTGAGGTGATGCCGACACAGGTGACGCTCGTTCCCGACGGCGACGCCCAGCTGACGAGCAACCACGGATGGAACACGATAGAGAACAAGGCGTTTCTTACCGACGTGATAGGAAGATTCAAGGAGGCCGGCATCAGAACGAGCATCTTCGTGGACCCTTCTGCCGAAATGGTGAGGGGAGCCAAGGAGTGTGGAACCGACAGAGTGGAGCTCTACACCGAATCTTACGCATCGGGATATGCCGAAAACAGGGAGGAGGCAATCAAGCCGTTTATCGACGCTGCCGTGGCTGCCCGCGATTTGGGACTGGGTCTGAACGCCGGCCACGACCTCAGCCTGGTGAACCTTGCCTATTTCCACAGGATGATTCCATGGACCGACGAGGTGAGCATCGGACACGCCATCATCTGCGACGCCCTCTACATCGGACTGAAGAACACTATCGAGGCGTATCTCCAGTGTCTCAAGTAAGCCTCCGAAACTGCCAAAGGCTACAGGCATACAGGGCAGACTGTCACTTCCCCTTGGAAAAGTCAGGATTGGTATCACTCGCAAATTAAAGAAATATGGCACGAGAATACAAGCTGAAGCGCGACACGCAGGAAAAAGACGACAAGACGGCTACCACCGACATATTCCAGCGATACATCAAGAAAGACAAACGGTCTATCAATAGAATAATTAAACAACAAAAGATTATGGCAAAAGCGTATATGTTTCTTGCCAACGGTTCAGAGGAAATAGAATCCCTGATTCCCGTTGACGTTTTCCGCCGCGGCGGAGTGGAGATAAAGACAGTGAGCATCACAGGCTCAGAGTTCGTAGAGATGGCACACGGCGTGACCGTGAAGGCCGACCTCAAGTTCGAGGACGCCAAGCTGGAGGATGCCGACCTGCTGATGCTGCCCGGAGGACTGCCAGGCGCCACAAACCTCAACGACCACGAGGGTGTGCGCAATGCCGTGCTCAGCCAGTATGAGAAGGGGAAACTCGTTGCTGCCATCTGTGCCGCACCGATGGTGTTCGGAAGCTTGGGCATCGTGAAAGGCAGACGTGCCACATGCTACCCCGGATTCGAGAAATATCTCGACGGAGCGGAATACACCCGTGAACTGTGCACCGTTGACGGCAATGTGGTGACAGGCGAAGGTCCTGCCGCAACATTCCCCTATGCCTACACACTGCTCGAAATGCTCACCACGAAGCAGACAGCAGAGAGCGTGGCTGAGGGCATGATGTATCTGCATCTCATGGAAAACAAATAAGCGCCGCATGATATGATGGAGAATCACGACTATGTGATCATCGTTGCCGGCGGCAAGGGGATGCGCATGGGGGCTGACGTTCCAAAGCAGTTTCTGCCTGTAGGCGGACTGCCTGTGCTCATGCACACGATACGCAAGTTCAGGAACTTCGACGACCGCATGCGCATCATCCTCGTATTGCCCAAGCAGCAGCAGGAGTATTGGAAGGAGCTGTGCGAACGACATTCGTTCTGCGAACCGATTGTGATTGCCGACGGTGGAGAAACGCGCTTCCACTCCGTGAAGAACGGACTCGACTGCATCCCCGACGATGCCTGCGGAACGGTGGGGGTGCATGATGGAGTGCGCCCGTTCGTATCTGCCGAAACCATACGCCACACATACGCGAAAGCCGCGGAGATGGGGGCTGCCGTACCGGTAGTGCCGGTGGTGGACACCCTCAGACATCTCCTGAAGAGCGACAAACAGAATGCTTCTGACGCCACGACAACCGCCGCCGCTTCTCAGAATGGCGGAGAAACGCCGTCGGAGACAGTGCCGAGAAGCGAATACCGCATCGTGCAGACTCCGCAGGCCTTCGGCATAAGACTGCTGAAGGAGGCTTATGCACAGGATTATTGTGAGGCTTTCACCGATGATGCCTCCGTGGTGGAGCACCTCGGTCATGAGGTGGCGCTCGTGGATGGCAACCAGGAGAACATCAAGATTACAAGACCTTTCGACATGGCTGTGGCGGAGGTAATACTGCGACAGGAGTCCGTCCTTCTGAAGCAACACCATCCAGACAAACCCTGATGACCTACCTGAGGGTGAAGCAGCCAATTCAACCTGTTACAACCGAACATCACAAGTGCTTGACATACTGAACCAGGACATACAATATCTGCCGGGCGTGGGACCGAAGAAGAGGGACATGCTGCAGAAGGAGTTGGGTATCTCCAAGATATCCGACCTTCTGGAGTATTACCCATACAAATACGTGGACCGCAGCCGCATATACACCATCAACGAACTGCGCAGCGACATGCCCTTCGTACAGGTGAAGGGACGGATTCTCGGTTTTGAGGAGTTTGGCAACGGACCGCGCAAGAAGCGCCTCGTCGCCCACTTCACTGACGGAACGGGGATAGCGGACATAGTATGGTTTTCCGGCATCAAATATGCCACGCAGCAATTCAAGGTGAACACGGAGTATATCGTATTCGGCAAACCCTCTCTCTATGGCGGCAGATACCAGTTCGCACATCCCGACATCGACAAGGCGGAAGACCTGCAGCTCTCGCAGATGGGAATGCAGCCATACTATACCACCACGGAGAAGATGAAGAAGGCGGGACTGACATCGAGGTCGATAGAGAAAATCACGAAGGCGATGCTCGAAAAGATGACCCAGCCGCTGCCGGAGACACTGCCGCCGTTCATCGCCAACAGACTGCGCCTCGTGGAAAGAGACACGGCACTGCGCCACGTACACTATCCGAAGACCGCCGAAGAACTGCAGCACGCCCGTTTCAGACTGAAGTTCGAAGAGCTTTTCTACGTGCAGCTCAACATCCTGCGCTATGCCTCCGACCAGAAGAAGAAATACCGCGGATATGCCTTCCCGCGCATCGGAGAGATATTCAACAGCTTCTATTCCGACCATCTGCCATTCTCACTCACCGACGCCCAGAAAAGGGTGATGAGGGAGATAAGGAGCGACCTGGGCAGCGGACGGCAGATGAACAGGCTGCTGCAGGGCGACGTGGGCAGCGGAAAGACTCTCGTGGCACTGATGACAATGCTGATAGCTCTCGACAACGGCTACCAGGCTTGCATAATGGCACCGACGGAAATTCTCGCCGAACAGCATCTCGCCACGATACGCGAGTTTCTGGGCGATATGGACATAAGGGTGGAACTGCTCACCGGCATAGTGAAGGGCAAACGGCGCAAGACCGTGCTCGAGGGACTCGCCGGCGGCAGCGTGGACATCCTCGTGGGAACACACGCCGTGATTGAAGACACGGTGCAGTTCAGCAAACTGGGACTCGTGGTGGTGGACGAGCAACACCGCTTCGGAGTGGCACAGAGGGCAAGGCTGTGGAGCAAGAGCCAGAACCCACCCCATGTGCTCGTGATGACCGCCACACCGATACCGCGAACCCTCGCAATGACAATATACGGCGACCTCGACGTGAGCGTTATCGACCAGCTGCCGCCGGGAAGGAAACCGATAGTGACGATACACAAATACAACAACCAGACCACAAGCCTGTACTCCGGCATCAGACAGCAGATAAAAGAGGGCAGACAGGTGTATATCGTGTTTCCGCTCATCAAGGAGAGCGAGAAGCTCGACATACAGAACCTTGAGGAGGGGTTTGAAATACTGAAGGAGGTGTTCCCGGAATTCCGCCTCAGCAAGGTGCACGGCAAGATGAAACCGGCAGAGAAGGACGAGGAGATGCAAAAGTTTGTTAACGGAGAGACGCAGATTCTCGTCGCCACAACGGTGATAGAGGTGGGTGTCAACGTGCCGAACGCTTCGGTGATGGTGATTCTCAATGCCGAACGATTCGGACTGTCGCAGCTGCACCAGCTGCGGGGCCGCGTGGGCAGAGGGGCGAGCCAGTCATACTGCATCCTCGTGACGAAGCCTCAACTGACCAACGAAACGCGCAAGCGCATCGACATCATGTGTGACACCAACGACGGATTCCTCATTGCCGAAGCCGACCTGAAACTGCGCGGCCCCGGCGACCTGGAGGGCACCCAGCAGAGCGGAATGGCTTTCGACCTGAAGATTGCCGACATAGCGAGAGACGGACAGATAGTGCAGATGGCAAGGGAGGAGGCACAGAAGATAATAGAGCAGGACCCGGAATGCAACAAAACGGAAAACAGTATGCTCTGGCAACGCCTTGCCGCCCTGAGAAAGACCAACGTGAACTGGGCGGCGATATCATGACCGGCGACATCACTGACTGTGATGAAAAAGGAGGGCAAGGAGGCGGCGCAAGGAGCTTAACAGTGCTCATTTATAAGTTGTTATACAACATGCCTATATGTTAACGACGACCTAAAAACTGTTAACTGACAAACAACTTTAAAAATTTTTTACTACCTTTGCAGCGAAAATTTAATCACAATGACGAACGCGCGATTGACAGTCCGTCATCATGATTAGTCTTACACAAACATAATGCGACAGACAGGAAGACATACCGTTGCATTATAAAATATTTATTTTATGCAATTCAAAAAGACAATCAAGACACTGGCATTAACGGCAGTCATGGCTCTGGCCACAGTACCAGCAGCAGCACAAGACCTCTTGGCACGCCAGGCACCAGTAGACAAGAAACTTAAAGCAGTTGACACTCTCGCACTTCGCGAACTCATACAAAGAGAACAGGCTGGAGCCCCTTCGGCACAGCTATACAAAGACTGGAATAACAGATACGCACACCGCGCCACTGAACTTCCAGACTCTTTCAGCATAAACCTGAAACACTTCTGCATGCCTACATCCAGCAGAATCATCACTTCCAACTTCGGAAGCCGTTGGGGACGCATGCACAAGGGTCTCGACATCAAGGTATATATCGGCGACACCATCCGTGCGGCATTCGACGGAAAGGTGCGCATCGTGAGATATGAGGCAAACGGATACGGCAACTACGTGGTGATACGCCACAACAACGGTCTGGAGACCATCTACGGACACATGTCGAAGCATCTCGTGGCAGAAAACGAGCAGGTACGTGCCGGAGACCCTATCGGACTGGGCGGCAACACCGGACGAAGCACCGGTTCCCACCTGCACTTCGAGACCCGTCTCTGCGGAGTGGCTCTCAACCCGGCATTGATGTTCGACTTCCGCAACCAGGACGTGACAGGCGACACTTACCTCTTCCGCAAGGAGTCTTACAACAGGGAGTCGCTGGCTGCCACACGTCAGCGCGGCAAGAACGACGACTTGGTTGCTGCAAACGACAATACCTCGAACAACATCGGAAACAATGTGGAGAGCGGCGACGTGCGCTACCACAAAGTGGCAAAGGGAGAAACTCTCGCTGCCATCGCCAGAAAGCGCGGCACAACAATCGACAAGATCTGCAAACTCAACCACATCAGCAAGAATATGCGTGTGAAGCCGGGACAGATCCTGAGATACTCATAACGAGGGTGCCCACACACTATCGGACCATAGCGAAACTGTATAAACAACACAGGCAAAGAAAAGGCTATCAGGAACATTCCTGGTGGCCTTTCTTATTGGCATCAATCCGCACACTTTGCCACGGCATCATCCTACCCCAATCGGGCATCATGCCGTCTTGGGCCCAACATGGACAAATCTGAATGACCACCCCAAAAACCCAACAAGGGCTACCGGCAGAAACCGATAGCCCTCATCGTTAAATATTCATCCCGAAACGGTCATCCTGCCGCTATAATGCAGTAGCCGCTTGCAGCCGTTTGGGATTTCTCATTACTTCTTCTTGTCACACTTCTTAGCGGTAGTCTTGCATTTCTTGTCGCAAGTAGCGCTCTTCTTGTCGCATTTCACCTTGCAGCAAGAAGTCATCTTTGGATCCTTCAAGGTGGCAGAACTTACGCCATTAGTCTTTGCCTTGCAGCAGGTGGCAGCCTTGTCACCCTTCTTTGCCTTGTCGCACTGCATCTTGCAGTCCTTCTTGCCGTCTTTCTTGCATTCCTTCTTTGCCTTGTCACACTGTGTCTTGCCGTCACACTTCTTCTGGCATGTGGTCTGTGCGCTGGCGCTCACCGAAAAGCTCAAAGCCGCCATCACGACAACTGCGATAATTGATTTTCTCATTTCTTCTGTCTCCTTTTTAGTTTATATTATTAAGTTAAGATACGAACAGGAATCTCATTGCCACCCGCTACCGTATCCACTAGCAGCTACATCGTGCAACAATCCACTGTTCACGCTGCAAATGTAGCATTTAGTAAGACAAATGAGAAATATTTTTAGTTATTAATATCTAAAGGATATAAAAAACGTCAACGCTTCACCACAGCCCTCACCACAAACCAGGCATGGAGCATATAGGTGGTGAGAAGACCGTAATATGTCGCCATTATCTTGAAGCGCTCACCTAGCGATGCCTTGTGATGGCGTGTGGTGGTGCCTTCTTTCAGATAGTCGGCGAGCACGATGCCACTGTTGGCGAGCGGCAGGTTCTTGTCCTCAGCCTGTTTCATTATCCTTATACACCAGTCGAAGTCTGCCGAATAGCGATACATCAGATTGAAGGGTGTGCGCTTGGCGATGTCGGTGCGGGCATAAAACGCCTGATGGCATACGAGCATGCCCTGACGGAACGAACGCCACGTGAGCTTCTCGGGAGGCGACAGCCGGCGGTGGGCAAGAAACTGACGGTTCTCGTCCACGATGTCGGTATAGCCATATAGCACGGCAGGCAGTGCGTCCTCTCCCCCATCGGCAGCCACATAGCTGTCCACTCCCGTGTTTGCCACGAGTTCGGCGATGGTATCGTCGGCAGGCAGCGAGTCGCCGGCATTCAGGAAGCACACATAGTCGCCGGTTGCCATCTGCAGTCCCTTGTTCATGGCGTCGTAGATGCCATTGTCCGGTTCCACAAGCAATCTCACCTCATGACCATTGTCAGAGGCGAACGAGCGTTCCATATAGTCTTTTGCCACAACGACGGTGTCGTCGGTAGAAGCTCCGTCGATGACGATATGCTCCAGAGCAGCATAATTCTGTCGGAACACGCTGTCGAGAGTGGGCTGCAAGAGCTTCTCGGCATTGTATGTAACGGTGATCAGAGTAATCTTTATCATAGTTTATAGCGTTTTAGGGCCAATGCCTCATTATAAGCCTCAATGTATTTCATTGCCACAGAATATTGCGAATAGCAGGTGTTCACCTTTCGCAGCGCCTCGGCGGCGAGCGACTCGCGGTCGGCCTCACACATCACCCAATGCATGCCTTTGGCAAGGTCGTCCACGCTCTTGTATTCTGCCACGTAGCCGTTTTTCAGATGGTCTATCATCTCCGGGATGCCGCCGGTGTTGAATCCCACACACGGCACTCCGCATGCCATTGCCTCCATGATGGTGTTGGGAAGGTTGTCTTCGAGCGACGGCAGCACGAACATATCCACTGAATTGTATACACTCGCTATCTTCTTCTCGTCGCTCACGTAGCCCAGCGGATACGACGGCAGCGGCAGCTTCTCGGCGAGTTCCTCCGCCTGTCCGCCGAGGATGGCGATGCCGGTGTTCTGGCACATCTCGGGATGCTGCTCCACCATCTTGTTCATGGCGGTGATGAAGTAGTCCATTCCCTTGCGCTGGTCGGTGACGCGCTGCGACACGAAGAGTATCAGACGCTTGTCGGCTGGCAGTCCGGCATAGATGCGTGCCTTCTCCTGGTCTTCCCTACAGAATATGTGGGTGTCGATAGGATTGGGGATGCTCATCACCTTCTGGCCGCTGAGCAGTCCGCTCTTCTTAGCCTTGTCGGCGAGCCAGCGGCTGCAGGTGACGAAGAGTATGCTGTTGGTGCCGAGGGCCTGACGCTTGCGGCGCCACACCTTGGCAGAGAGGTCGTTCCTGGATCCGCCGCCGGGCAGCAGCGGACAGTTGCCGCAACGGCTCTCATAGCGGTGGCAGTTGCGGGCGTAATGGCATATCGACGAGGCTGGCCACAGGTCGTGCATCGTCCACACCACGGGCTTCTTGCTTGCCAGTATCTTCCTGATGCCTCCGATTGAGAGCATGCCCTGGTTCACCCAACTGAGGTGTATGACATCTGCCTCGCGGAATTCCCGTGTTCGGGTGATGTCGGTGCCGGCATTGGCGATGTCTATTTGGAAGAGGTTGTCGCGCTTGAAGCGCAGATGGCAGAAAATGACGAAGCGTTCCCAGAGGAAGTTCCATCTCTGGTGCCACGACTTGTCAAGCTGAGCCACGGTGATATTGTCCGTCGCCTTGTCTCTCACCAGCATCTTTGTCTTTATGCCGTTGTTGTTCAGTGCGTCCATGAGCCTGTTTGCCGCCACGGCGGCTCCGCCCACATTCTCACTGGTGTTTACGATTAGCACTCTCATGATTTTCGTCTCCTTTTTGTTTCAACTGCAAAATTATGAATTTATTGAATAACGCCAAACCTATGTGCGATAAAAAATACGGCACAGTGAACAATAGTTCAGAATCTTTCTCCGCACATTTGCAGAGAAAATCAGTATTTAGCATCTCCTTAACGAACGTTTCCTTTTATGGAAACTTTGGGCACAGTTTTGGCCACCACCCGTGCCCACTTGGGGCAAGGTGCTTGCCCCAAGTGAGAAAGCAGCTTACCCCAAGTGGGCAAGCGTGCTGCCCATTTCTTGAAGTTTTTGCTATCCTTGCCCATGGTTGTGGCTTTGTTGTCGGTAAAGCAGAAGCAACCGGAGAAATGCAAGCCATACTTCATATTGCATGCAAAAGTCTTACCAGACAGTAGTAAGGCTGGCCATCCCCTTCCATACGATTCCTTCCCCTTATTCTCCAACCATCCAGACAATCACCCGATGGTTTCAGAGCACAAATAAAAGCAGAAACACCTGTATATCAACCACTTCCATATCCACGACCAGATGGTTGACGGTTTTTTGAAAAAATGAGGTTATATATCAAAATCGAACCAAGAGACAAAGCAAAACAAATTTCAAGACATATCAATCACCATAAATAATCCATCGACCCGTCCTTTGCTCTACCAACTAGGAGATGGCGGCATAAAAAAGAGTCACTCCGAAGAATGACTCTCTACAAGTGGTACCACCAGGAATTGTAATCTAACGGTAAACGGCTGAATATAATTCTTATTAAAAAGCTATTCAACTGTAATCTCCAATGACTTGCGTTGTTTTGTACAAGGTTACATAAAGGTTTCCATGGGCAAGCGGTTAGGAATTACTTTGAACTTTTATCATTATTATCTTTCAATTTCTTGATTTCCTTATCAAAATCACTTTCCAATAAATCCATTTCACGTTTGCGATAAATGGCGAACTCTTTTTCTGCTTTCTCAATCGCTTGTTTATGCGAAATGTTTCCATTGCCAATTAAGACCTTTCGCCTGTGTGCTATGATTTGGTTGTCTAGCGCCTCTATCCAATCTTTCATTGTCATAGGATTCATTTCCAACGCTTGGAACTCGGCAAAGTCCAAGAAGCCAGAAACAAGCAGATTCAAACGTTGGAGTTCAATCTCTGTCAGATAATTCTTGGCTATCTTTACATCATCCCTGGTCACATAGTTTCCCTTGAAGTTCGTCATACCCACAAACGGTTTCTCGTTGTCCACACGATTGTATATCACTTCGGCAGCGGTATTTTCGTGAACGGCATAATGCATTTTGTTTTGTACGGTGGCGAAGAACATCTTTGTCATACTGTCTCGCGGGTCATAGTCTGTGGCTGTGGCATAAATATCTGTAACTTGCTGGTAAAAGTTACGCTCACTACTACGAATATCCCTAATACGTTGCAACAATTCGCGGAAATAGCGATTGCCGCCTTGCTTTAAGCGTTCATCATCCATTGCAAACCCTTTTTGGATATACTCATGAAGCCGTTGTGTAGCCCAACGGCGGAAACGGATTGCCACCTGCGACTGCACACGATACCCCAAAGCGATAATCATATCAAGATTGTAGTGGTCAACTTCTCGTTCAACCTTACGAGAACCTTCCATTTGAACTGTTCGGAATTTCCGAACAGTTGCCTCTCGTTCTAGTTCTCCATCTTCAAAAATATGTTTAATATGCTCACTTACATTCGATTTGCTTGTTTGATATATCTCAACTAATTGCCCCTGACTCAGCCACAAGTCTTCATCAGCAAAACGCACATACACACGAGTTATTTCGTTATCATCTTGATAGAGTATTATTTGGTTTTCTTTGTTCATCATAATTAGTGTTTATCTTTTTTCTTTGAATTTGAACGTTAAGGCCTGTCGGTAATTACACCCCTAAATATATC
>CAVBFA010000044.1:0-20552 GCA_963594595.1 Oscillibacter sp.
ACGTATTCCTTGCAAACCACGACGGCGCCCCCGTGTCCTACAGCCTCCGCTTCAATGTCACAGGCAAGGACGGTGACGACCTGTTCAGAAAGGCAGAACTAGAATTCCGTTCTTCCGGCATCACCTCCCACCGCTACACCCTTGATGGCGTGAAAGAGGATGCAGCCAATTCAGGAACCTTCATCATCGAAGGCAACGGTGCGGAAATCTCCGGCATCAATATGGAAGCAGGCGAATGTCTCGCCACAAGTCTGGGCTGTTCGTTCTTTGCCGATGAAGCCATCCCGGACACGAGCTTCTATAATGTCGCAGTGTCAGTGACAGACGATGCAACGGGAAAATGCGTGGGTGGCGAGAATTTCATAGTGAGAAGCCTTCCGCGGAAAGCCTTGGATATCGTTCCGGAAAGCTATATATACAACGGCAGCTTCTATCTCTCGTTGAGTGAGAGATCCGAGCGAGTTTCATGCCGTTGGTTCGATCCCGATGGTCTCTATTTGGGAGAAGAATACACGTTGGGCGTCGGCAAGGATCCTGTCCGAGGCGAGTATACAGTCAGGGCACAGTCACTCAAAGACGGAGCCGTCGTGTATAAGCGTATAGGTTTGTATGGTAATTATATGGATAAGTCCATAAAGCTCGACAGAGCAGCTTCTCGAATCCTCATCAGTTTCAAGACTCCGTTGCAGGAAGATGTAGACGTTGTAGTCTCAACGCCAATGGTAAAGGGGCAGAAGACACATCTTGAAAAGGGAAGGAGTAATTATACAGTGCGTTACACCACTATGGGCAATATGTCAGAAGCGATTTTCCTGACGTTCGTCGTCAATGGAGTGAAGACAGAGACATACAAGTTACAATGATTCAGTCAGAGCTTGTTTTTATTTTGAATCACGTAAATTAAGTTATATAGGGGAGAGGAAACTTGTCTTAAAAGTCAAGGGCCCTTCCCCTTTGTGCATTACCCTCGTCATTGATTGTGATGAATCTTCGAGCCTGGTGTAATAATAATGTTGAAAGTCTTTTAGTGGACAGATTGTTATTATTATCTTTGCAGACGGCTTATTCGGAATCTTCATTGCAGTGTTCGGTGATGAAGAGAATAGCAGTACATAACAATATACTAATCCTATGAAATTTAGAGAGAATCTGTCGGATAGGAGACGCTTCCTTTTAGTCACCCTCTTGATTGTAGCTTTGATGGTCGTAGCTATGTCTTTGTTTCTTGTTCACAAGAGAAACGCTACACCTCGTGAACTTGCCCAGATAAACGCTTTGTGTAGTAAGGATATACAAAGGGCAAAAACACTGTTTCTTGCAGCCAAGAAGCGTGAGAAAACCTATGATGAGGATGGCAGATGGTTCCTGAAGTTTCTTTCTCTCAAAATTAAGGTGAAAGAAAATTCTGATTTTAAAGATGATGAAGAAGTCTTGGCACTCGTTGACCATTATGAAGGATATGGTGATGATGCTATGCTGTCGGATGTATATTATTGTGCGGGTTGCGTGTATCGCACATTGAATGACTACCCTAAAGCCGTGGAGTATTTCATGAGGATAGTAGGAGTGAACCATACCATAAAGGCCCCCACAGACATAGAAGCCCTTTGCTATTATCAATTGGCCTATATTTATTCTGTACAGGGGCTCGACAGCGAAGCTCTGAAATGGCAGAAGAAAGCCTTGCATATACATGAGAGCCAAGGCGATATCACACATTGTGTGTATGACTATAACAATATGGCATGGAGCTATATGGCATTAGGCTATAAGAACAAGGCTCTGAAGATGCTCCTCAAGGCCAGGGGTATGGCCCTGAAGATAGATGATGCAGCCCTATTGTCGGAGGTGGATGGCTTTCTCGCAAATTACTATAACGAGAATGGTCCTCTTATAGAAGCGAAGAAATTTATTGATTCTGCGCGTCGTAATGTTGGTAATGCAACACTCAGTTCTACATACTCCTTGTCGTTTGAAATCTATGACAAGCTCGGTCTGCGGGATTCCGCCGCTATGTTTTGCAACAAGGTGCTACAACATGGGTCTGTATATGCCAAGCGTCATGCTTATTGGTGGCTAACGGAGCAAAGACTGAAGAATGGTGATGCAGAAGGTGCTTTAGGTAGCTTCGAGAGTTACAAGAACTATGTTGACTCTGTGGATATCGTTTCGCCACGTGATGCTTTGGCCAGTGCCAATGCCATGTATGACTACGAACTGAAAGAGAAGGAGAATCTGAAGCTTGAGGTGCATCAGATGCGTCAGACGGTCTATGTTATAGTTTCCGTGACCATTGCGATAATCATAGCCCTTTTGTCAATGTTGACATATTTCATTTTATGGCGGAGGAAACGCCTTCTTGAAACGCGTGTGGAGATATTGAACAAGGCATTGGAAAGGGAACGTGAGCTGAAGGAAGAGGCTATTGCAGGAAAGGAGATGGAAATGGAGCAGATGCGTAGGCAGCTTGCTGAGTCGAAAAGCGGAAAAATCGATAATGAAGAACTGGAATTTGCCGTTGCTGACAGAAGTGATGACATTCAGAAGAAGAAATTTATTGTTCGTTCCCGAAATCTGCGCGACAAAAAAATTCTTGAATCAGAGGTGTTCAAAAAACTGATGCTGGCAATTTCGGGAGGAGAGGATGTGAAGTTTGAAGACTGGGATGAGTTGTTCGCTACGGTGAATAGGATTTATCCAAGTTACAAGGATAATATAGCGAAATTCTGCCGTATGAGCGAGATACAGATGAAGGTGTGTGTGTTGCTGAAAATCGGTGTGAGCTTTTCTGACATTTCCGTCCTCGTAATCAGGTCGAAAGATACCGTTTATTCAATCTGTACCAGATTATATTTCAAGAATTTCAAGACCAAGGGAACAGCCAGCAAATGGGCAGAGCTGATGAGGTCGTTGTAGCTTGTTTCCTGTCAGACTGTATTCGTATTTTTATTGTTTGTTCGGGTTTAACCCAAATCGGTCATTAGGGCTTGCTTGGATTTACTGCAATTCCGAGGTTCTCGATATTCCAGAGTATTAGTCAGAGCTTGTTTTATTTTGAATCACGTAAATTAAGTTATATAGGGGAGAGGAATTTTTCCGTATGGTAAAGGACCTCTCCCCTTTGCGTTTATACCAGATTTCTTTCCTCTCCCCGTTACCGATTACTAAAAAAACGTAACAAAGGCCTTACAATTATCCGGTTTTATAGACATCGAAAGAATATTTTTTGTAACTTCGCAAAAAGAACAATGCATACCCCATGATACGCGTCATTCCCCGAAATGCAGGAAGCAGTGATGAAAACAATATTCGCCGCTTGATGATTGTCAGGGAGGATGGATGAAAGCGTATCGGATTGTTTTTTTTGATGATATTTGTAATATAAAACTTTACTATTATGGCAAAAGGTGGAAAAGGAAGAAAACGACTTAACAAGAAGCAGATTATAGATAAGCTCCAGGACTTCTTCTTGGAGAATCCCGAAAAGCAACATAGTTTCAAGGAAATATTCCGTGCGCTCCGTCTCGACACGCATCCCGCAAAGATGCTCGCCGTTGACGTGATGGAGGAGATGGCATGGGATGACTTCCTCGTCAGAAAAGGCGAAAGCGCCTATCAGCTCAACCAGAACGGACAGGTGCAGGAAGGCACCTTCCAGCGCAAGGCGAACGGCAAGAACACCATCGTTCCCGACGACGGCGCAGCTCCGATATTCGTGGCAGAGCGCAACTCCATGTTCGCCCTCACCGGCGACAAGGTGCAGTTCACCATCATGGCGCGCCGCAAGAACCACATCCGCGAAGCAATGGTGACAAAGATACTGCAGAGAGCCAAAGACACCTTCGTGGGCAAGCTCCGAGTGGAGAGAGACTTCGCCTTCCTCGTGTCAGACGGCAATATCTTCGTAAACGACGTCATAATCCCCAAACGCAAGCTGAAGGGAGGAAAGACCAACGACAAGGCGGTGGTGAAGATCACCCAGTGGCCATCCAAGGAGAACAAGAGTATGATAGGCGAAGTGGTTGACGTGCTCGGCGAGACCGGCGACAACGATGTGGAGATGAACTCCATACTCGCACAATACGGTCTGCCATACAAATATCCGAAGGCAGTGGAAGACGCTGCCAACAAGATAGACCCGACGATAACCGAGCAGGACTACAAGGAGAGAGAAGACTTCCGCGACGTCACCACCTTCACCATCGACCCACACGACGCCAAGGACTTCGACGACGCCCTCTCTATCCGCGAACTGTCGAAAGGCTTGTGGGAGGTAGGAGTACATATCGCCGACGTGTCGCATTACGTCACCGAAGGGTCTATAATCGACAAGGAGGCAGTGAAGCGAGCCACAAGTATATACCTCGTAGACCGCACCATACCGATGCTGCCGGAGCGACTCTGCAACTTCATCTGTTCGTTGCGCCCCGACGAGGAGAAGCTCACATACAGCGTGATATTCGACATGAACGAAGATGGAGAGGTATTGCGCTGGCGGCTCCATCACTGCGTGATAAAGAGCAACCGCCGCTTCTGCTACGAGGAAGTGCAGAAAATCCTTGAAGACAATGGAGTGGTGGACGGAACAGGACAGCCGGCACCGCCACCAGCCAAGGGAAAGACATATCAGGGAGAGTATGCCACGGAGCTCATAATGCTCGACCGCATAGCCAAGAAGCTGCGCGCCGCAAGGTTCAAGCACGGTTCGGTGAAGTTCGACCGTGAGGAGCTGCGCTTCGACATCGACGAGAAGGGCAAGCCGACACGCTGCTACTTCAAGATTGCCAAAGACGCCAACAAACTCGTGGAGGAGTTCATGCTCCTCGCCAACCGCACCGTGGCAGAGAGCGTAGGAAAGGTGGCGAAGGGAAAGAAGCCGAAGACATTGCCATACCGTATCCACGACCAGCCCGACCCAACGAAGCTGGAGACATTGAGACAGTTTGTGGTGAAGTTCGGCTATAAGGTGAAGACCGACGGCACGAAGGGTGCCATCACCAAGAGTCTCAACACGCTGCTCGACGAATGCGCCGGCAAGAAGGAGCAGAAGGTGATAGAGACCGTGGCGCTGAGAGCCATGATGAAGGCAAAATACAGCATCCACAACATCGGCCACTACGGACTCGCCTTCGAGTATTACACCCACTTCACCAGTCCTATCCGCCGCTATCCCGACACCATGGTGCATCGCCTGCTCACCCGCTACCAGGCAGGAGGACGCAGTGCCAACAAGGAGCACTACGAGGAACTGTGTGAACACTCCAGCGACATGGAGCAGATAGCACAGAACGCCGAGCGCGACAGTATAAAATACAAGATGGTGGAGTTTATGTCAGACAAGATAGGCAACACCTACGATGCCCACATCAGCGGACTCACCTCCTATGGCATCTATTGCGAAATCGACGAGAACCACTGCGAGGGAATGGTGTCGCTGAGAGACCTGAAGGACGACTACTACGATTTCGACGAGCGCAACTACTGTCTCGTAGGCCGTCGCCATCACAACAGGTATCAGCTCGGCGACCCGATACGTGTGCAGGTGGCAAAGGCAAACCTGGAGAAGAAACAGCTCGACTTCGGAATAGCTGACGAGTAGACAGCTGCTCCGCTCTGGATAAACTATTGATAATCATACCGTCGTTGGCAACCGGTACTCTTCCGTCATGAGAGAGTACAGGTTGCCAATTACTGTATTATAATGAGGCAGATACCGTTGCCCCGCATCATTCCCCACCGATATCAGCCGGCAGAATCAAACAAAATATCTCAAAAAACATGAGGCTCAAATCATACCAAGTTATTTTTCACCGTCACTAAGGTATTACAAAAGAGTCCCATCCGCGTCTTGTATATAAAAAGAACAAAAAGAAGAAGATGGAAACAAAAGAACTCATAAAACAAGCCGAGATAAACCGCAGAAGGCTTATCGAAGTGGTCTACAATGCCAAAGCCGGACACATCGGCGGCGACCTGTCATGTCTCAATGTGATGACAGCACTCTATTTCGATATCATGAACGTCAGTCCAGCCGACGTGAAGAATCCCGACCGCGACCGTTTCGTTCTCAGTAAAGGACATTGCGTGGAAGCACTCTATGTCACCCTTGAGGCAAAGGGATTCCTGAAGAAGGAAATCACCGACACGCTCGGAAAGTTCGGTTCCATACTCAGCGGACACCCCACCATTGAAGTGCCGGGCATCGAAGTGAACACAGGAGCGCTGGGCCACGGACTCTCTATCGGAGTGGGTATGGCATTGGCTGCCAAGATGGACAAGAGAGACTACAAGACCTTTGTGATGATGGGCGACGGCGAGCAGGGCGAAGGCTCCATCTATGAGGCTGCCATGGCAGGACATCAGTATAAGCTCGACAACCTGGTGGCTATCATCGACCGCAACCATCTGCAGATAAGCGGCAACACCGAAGACGTGATGGCTATAGAAGACATCGCGGCGCGCTGGACAGCCTTCGGATGGGACGTGAAGCGCATGGACGGTGACGACATGGAAGACATCATGAAGACTTTTGCCGCCATCGACTATAACAACCACAAGCCACACCTCCTGATATCAAACACCACTAAGGGAAAGGGAGTGTCGTATATGGAGAATGTGGCAAAATGGCACCATGGCATGCCGAGCGAGGAACAGTATCGCCAGGCACTCAGCGAGATAGACGAAAGAATAAAGAACCTTTAATACACACATTGATATAGAACTATGATAGCTTGTAGAAAGAGTTTTACTGACACTTTGCTTGAATTGGCAAAGCAGGACAAGGATATTATTGCTGTAACGACAGACGCACGCGGTTCGGTGACGCTCAACGACTTCGCCGACCAGCTGCCGGAGCAGTTCGTTGAATGTGGTATCGCTGAGCAAGACGCCGTGGGCATAGCAGCCGGTCTGGCACACAGCGGAAAGAAGGTATTTGCCTGCGGTCCGGCATGCTTCTATGTGGCACGCAGCCTGGAGCAGGTGAAAGTGGATCTCGCATACAGCGAGAATCCGGTGAAGATACTTGGCGTGAGCGGAGGAGTGGCATACGGAGCACTCGGAGCCACACACCACAGTCTGCACGACATTGCGGCGTTGCGCACATTCCCTGGAATGAACATCGTGTTGCCATGCGACGCGCGCCAGACACGCAAGCTGGTGAAGCTGCTCGTGGATTTCCCACATCCTGTATACGTGAGAGTGGGACGTGCGGCAGTGCCCGACGTATATGAGAACGACGACTTCGACTTCCAGCTCGGCAAGGCAAACATGCTGCTCGATGGTAAAGACCTCACCATCATAGGATGCGGCGAGACCGTATACCACGCCCTTCAGGCAGGAAAGATGCTGAAGGAGCAGGGCATCAGTGCCCGTGTGCTCGACATGTCGTCGCTGAAACCTTTTGATGCCGAAGCCATCCGCAAGGCGGCAGAGGATACAGGACGCATCATCACCGTGGAGGAGCACAGCCAGTTCGGCGGCCTCGGAGCCATCGTCACAGAGACGCTTTCGGAGAATCCGGTGCCCGTGCGCATCCTTGGCATACCAGACGAGAATGTGGTTCACGGTACCAACAAGGAGATTTTCGCCCACTACGGACTTGATGCCGACGGCATAGTGAAGGCAGCCAACGACTTTCTCAAGAAATGACAAGACAAATGGGTGATTATATCATAGCCATAGACCAGAGCACATCGGCAACAAAGGCGATGCTCTTCAATGACAGATGCGAGATGCTTCAGCGTGTCAACGTGGAGCACCACCAGTATTATCCCAAGGCGGGATGGGTGGAACACGACGCTGAAGAGATCTATGCCAATGTGATAGCTGCCGTGAAGCAGCTTATGAAGGATGCCGACATGGAGGCAAGCTACTCCATGGCAATTACCAACCAGAGGGAGACCGTGGTGGTGTGGGACAAGACCACCGGACATCCCGTATGCAATGCCGTGGTATGGCAGTGCATGCGTGGCGTGGACATCTGCAACGAACTGAAGGCGCAGGGCTACGGACCGATGGTGATGGAGAAGAGCGGACTGCTCATCGACCCCTATTTCTCGGCGAGCGGAGTGAAATGGATTCTCGACAATGTGGAAGGTGCGAGAGAAAAGGCAGACCGTGGCGACCTGCTCATGGGAACGATGGACTCCTGGCTGATATGGAAACTCACCGGCGGGAAGCGTCATGTCACCGACTATACCAACGCATCACGCACGATGCTGATGAATATACATACGCTGCAGTGGGACGACGATCTGTTAAGACTCTTCGGCATCCCTCGCAGCATGATGCCGGAACTGCTGCCATGCGACGGCGTGTTCGGCGATACTGTGGTGGAAGGACTCTTCCAGCAGCCTATTGCCATCGCCGGAGTGCTCGGTGACTCCCATGGAGCGCTGGCAGGACAGATGTGTTTCGAGGCAGGACTCGGAAAGGCAACCTACGGCACTGGGTCTTCGGTGATGGTGAACATCGGCGAGAAGGCGGCGCCAGCCCCCGACGGACTCGTCACCTCTATCGGATTTGCCGCCCTCGGAAAGGTGTTCTATGCCTTTGAGGGAAATATACACAGTACGGGAGCCACATTGAAATGGCTGCAGGAACAGCTCAAGATGATTGCCTCGCCTGCCGAGGTGGAGCCTGAGGCGCTGTCGGTGGCAGACAATGGCGGCGTGTATTTCGTGCCGGCGTTTGCCGGACTCGGTGCACCATGGTGGAACGACAAGGTGAGGGCTGCCGTGATGGGTATGACGCTCGCCACTACGAGAGCGCATTTCCTGCGTGCCGCCCTGGAGTCGATAGCATATCAGGTGAACGACCTCGTGAAGGCGATGACGGTGAAGGCTGGCATAGACCTGAAGGAGATACGTGTGGACGGAGGACCGACCAAGAACAGGTTCCTGATGCAGTTCCAGGCAGACTGCCTGAGAGTGCCGGTAAACTGTTCCGATGTTGAAGAGGCGTCGGCATTGGGAGCCGTTGTCATGAACGGACTCTCTCGTGGCGTATGGAAGAGTTTCGACGAGGTGGCACGGTTGCGCCGCAGCCGATGGACCGTATGTTCGCAGGACAACGAAGCTTGGATGGAGAAGAACATCGAGGGCTGGCACAAGGCTGTGAGACAGCTCATCAATTCTCCCGAATGACATAAACCTTCTACCTATAAAAACTAAGAAACAAAAGACAAGAACATTATGAAGAAGAACAAAAAACAGTGTTTCGGTGTCATCATCGGCACACGTGCATATTTCAACTCTGAGCTTGCCAGAGACGTGCGCAAGCAGTTGCTGAAGACTTTGGACGACGAGGGCTACGACTATGTGATACTCCCAGAAGATGCCACTCCTACGGGAAGCAGCAGCATAGAGACAAGAGAGGACGGACTGAAATGTGCGGAGCTGTTCCGCCAGAACCGCGACCGCATCGACGGCATCATCGTATCGTTGCCTAACTTCGGTTTCGAGATCGGCATCATAAACGCAATCAGCGTTGCCGACCTGCATGTGCCTGTTCTCGTGCAGGCTTGCGACGACGAGAACGACAAGGTGGACCTCGACAGCCGTAGAGATGCATTCTGCGGAAAAATCTCCGTATGCAACAACCTCTACCAGTATGGCATCCCATTCACAGACACCACTCTGCATACATACTCAATATATTCCGACCTGTTGGCAAAAGACATCAACCGCTTCGCTGCCGTATGCCGCGTGGTCAACGGATTGAAGCATGCCCGCATCGGTCAGATAGGTACTCGTCCGCTGGGCTTCAACACCTGTCGTGCTAGTGAGAAGCTGCTGCAGGCATCGGGCATCACGGTGGTGCCGGCAGACTTGAGCGAGATTCTATATGCAGCAGAGGCGATAGAAGACAGCGACACCGACCTGCTCCGCCAGATGGAGAAGGTGGCAGGGTATGCCGAGGTACCAGAATCATACAGGGAGAAACTGCGTCTGCAGTGCAAGTTCGGCGTTGCCGTGAACCGTTGGGTTGAGGCAAACCAGGTGGATGCCGTGGCAATACAGTGTTGGGACTCGCTGGAGCAGAACTTCGGTTGTGCTGCCTGCGTCACCATGAGTATGCTCAGTGAGGCTGGCATCCCGGCAGCCTGTGAGACCGACATCGCCGGTGCCGTGTCTATGCTCGCATTGACGCTGGCGTCCAAAGAACCGTCGGCAATCGCCGACTGGAACAACAACTTTGCAGAAAACCGCAACAAGTGCGTATGCACACACTGCGGAAACTTCCCTAAATCGTTTATCGGCAACGACAACCTGCGCCTTGGTCCGCTTGGCGTGCTCGGCCGCACGCTCGGCAAGATAAACACCTTCGGTGCCGTCTACGCCAAGGTCAGCGCCGGCGACTTCACCTTCTTCCGTATCTCTACCGACGACACGAAGGGAATGATAAAGGCATACGTGGGAGAGGGAAAGATGACCGACGATCCATACGGCATGGATGGCTGCATCGTGGTCACCGAAGTGCCAGAACTGCAGAAGCTGATGAAGTATATCTGCAAGAACGGTTTCGAACACCATGTGGCACTCGTGCGTGCTGATGTGGCAGGCGTCATCGAGGAGGCACTCGACAGCTACCTCGGCTGGGACCTTTATGTGCATGAATAACAAGTACACACTGCAATAATAAATACATTTTTTCATAGATGATTAAAAACGAAGAGGGGATGTTCCATGTGAATGGCGCATCCCTTCGCCATTTTCGTATGTCTGGTAGGATGGCGGCATGGCAGACGCTCTAGATATTATGACAGATGAGATGGATGGGAATAGCCAAAAAGATGAGGTTGATGCCTTATTGATATGTTACATTTCTCACCCAAATCGTACCAAGTTATTATTTTACCGTCACTATAACGCAATTTTAAAGATAGACTGATGATAATAACGAATAAAATACTTAATTTTGCACCGTTATGTCACAGAAGCTAATTCAAAGTCAGGAGCAGAAGACTGTTCAGGTGCAGCGACTCACGCAGCAGCAGATGCTTGCGGTGAAGATGCTGGAGATGCCGCTTACCGAACTGGAGCAGAGCATACAGGCAGAGATTGACGACAATCCTGCCATGGAAAGCTCGTCGCCGGACGATGCGGCGTTTGGCGGAGATTCTGAAATGGAGTCTGCCGACACTTCGGCTTATGCCACAAAGGAAGACCCGTCTGCCGGTAATGATGCTTCGGCATCCGCCGGCGACAGCGACGACACCGTGGACGAGGCAGCCGCGGCTTTCGATGCGGCGACAGAGAGGGAGGAGAGGGCTTCGGCACTCGACGACGCCCTGTCGAACATCGGTATGGACGACCGTATGCCCGATGCCGACTATCCGTCATACTACGGCAATGCCGACTCTGCCGACTATGAGGAGATGGTATATGGCGAACAGGCTTCTTTCTACGACAGACTGAAGGAGCAGATGGTGGACGTAGACCTCGACGACCGTCAGAGGGAGATAATGGAATACGTGATAGGGTCGCTCGATGGCGACGGACTGCTGAGGAAGTCTGCCGACAGCATCTCAGACGAGCTTGCCATCTATCATAACATATACTGCACGGAGGAGGATGTGAAGAACGTCATCACCCTGCTGCAGACTTTCGATCCTGCCGGCATAGGAGCTTCCGACCTGCGCGAATGCCTGCTGTTGCAGATCAGAAGGCGACCCGACACTGAAACCACACGACTGATGCTAAAGGTCATTGACAAGTATTTCGATGAGTTCATGAACAAGCATTGGGACAAGATAGTGAAGCAGATGAACATGCCACCCACTACCGCCGACACCGTGTATTCAGAACTCCTCCGCTTGAATCCCAAGCCGGGGGCATCGCTCGGCGAGACTGAAGGCAGGAACATGCAGCAGATAACGCCTGACTTCATAGTGGATACTGCCGACGACGGCACCGTGACGTTCTCCATCAACAGCGGCCATGTGCCAAACCTGTATGTCTCGCCATCGTTCACCGAACTGCTCAAAGGCTACAAGGCAAACAAGGCGTCGATGTCGCGACGCGACAAGGAGGCGCTGCTCTATGCCAAGGAGAAAGTGGAACGGGCACAGGGATTCATCGATGCCGTGAAGCAGAGGCAGCACACCATGTATGTCACCATGAAGGCGATAATCGACATACAGCGCAAATACTTCCAGGACGGTGACGAGAGCGACATGAAGCCCATGATACTCAAGGATGTGGCAGACCGCACCGGTCTCGACATATCCACGATATCGAGAGTGAGCAACATGAAGTATGCTCAGACACGCTGGGGCACGTTCAAGCTCCGCCATTTCTTCAGTGACGGAATAAAGACAGAGGACGGCGAGGAGCTGTCCACACGCAAGATAAAATTGGCATTGAGGGAGGTAATCGACGGGGAAGACAAGTCGAAACCCTATTCAGACGACGCCCTCACGAAGGTACTCGCCCAAAAAGGCTGTCCGGTAGCAAGGCGAACGATAGCGAAATACAGGGAGCAATTGGGAATACCGGTAGCAAGACTCAGAAAGAAATGAATGTAAGAAACATCATAAGGCTGGCAAAAGGGGTGAGCCTCTTTTCCTCGCCGTTCTATCTGCCCGTCATAGGGTTGGCTGTTCTGTTCACGTTCAGCTATCTCAACCGTATGCCCTTGGGATACAAGCTCTTCGTGCTTTTCATAGCCTACATCTTCACGATACTGTTGCCGGTATCGCTCATCAAGCTGTACCATCGCTATCACGGATGGACACTCTTCGAACTTGGTGCCAGGGAGCAGCGTGTGATACCCTACCTCGTGTCGATACTTTGCTATTTCTTGTGCTATTATGTCATGATGGTCTACCACGTGCCCCATCTGATGGGCAGTATAGTGGTGGCGGCGCTTGTGGTGCAGATAGTATGTGCCATGGTGAACATGTGGTGGAAGATTTCCGTACACATGGCAGCAATGGGAGCCATGGCAGGAGCCTTGGCAGCCTTCGGATTCAAGTTCATGTTCAATCCCGTGTGGTGGCTCTGCGGACAGTTCCTGCTCTCGGGCATGGTGGGCAGTGCGAGGATGATACTCCGCCAGCACAATCTCCGCCAGCTCTACATCGGCTTCATAGTGGGAGTCTTGGTGGGATTCTTCACGGTGATATTCGTATGACACACTCAGACTCTTTCTGAGGCAGAGTATTTGATGCATCAGCAGCATTTCTCATCCGACACTGTTCTCATAGGGATGTCTGGAAAATATATTTGATAAGGACAACGATAAAAACATAAAGATATGAAACCATTAGTAAGTATTATAATGGGCAGCACCAGCGATCTGCCTGTGATGGAAAAAGCGATGAAGTTCCTGGATGATATGGAAGTACCTTTCGAGGTCAATGCCCTCTCTGCACACCGCACCCCGGATGCAGTGGAGAAATTTGCCAAGGATGCGGCAGGACGCGGACTGAAGGTCATCATCGCCGGTGCCGGAATGGCTGCCGCACTGCCGGGAGTCATCGCAGCGTCAACCACACTTCCGGTCATCGGAGTGCCTATCAAGGGTAGTGCCTTCGACGGTATGGACGCCATGCTCAGCATCATACAGATGCCTCCTGGCATACCTGTTGCCACGGTGGGAGTGAATGGTGCGATGAATGCCGCCATCCTTGCCGTAGAGATAATGGCTCTCGCTGACGCTTCTCTCGCAGAGAAGATGAAGAACTACAAGGATGGTCTGGGAGCCAAGATAGAGAAGGCAAACAAGGATCTTGCCGAGGTGAAATATAACTTCAAGACTAATTGATTTTCCCGTTTCGGGTCTACCCCGAATCGTTAAAGTTCATAATCCCAATGGATATCAAGAATAACCATAGCCAGAATCCCCATGCATGTGCAGGAGTAGGATGTGGCACCGACGGATGGAGCGGTCTTTTCAACTACTCCCGCCGTGAAGCCCATGAGGTGAATGTCGGCGACACACCGCTTGGTGGCGACAATCCCATCCGTGTGCAGTCTATGACCACCACTCCCACTGCCGATACCGAGGCATGTGTGGAACAGGCAAAACGTATCATTGAGGCTGGCGGAGAATACGTGCGTCTCACCACTCAGGGAGTGAGAGAGGCTGAGAATCTCAAGAACATCAACGCCCGTCTCCGTGAGGAGGGCATCACTACGCCGCTCGTTGCCGACGTGCATTTCAATCCGCATGTCGCCGATGTCGCGGCGCTGTATGCAGAGAAGGTGCGTGTAAATCCCGGAAACTATGTTGACCCGGCGCGCACATTCAAGAAACTGGAATATACCGACGAGGAATATGCCGGGGAGCTGAAGAAGATAGAGAAGCAGTTCGTGCCGTTTCTCAATATCTGCCGTGAGCACCACACTGCCGTGCGCATCGGAGTGAACCACGGTTCGCTCTCCGACCGCATCATGTCCCGCTATGGCGACACGCCGGCAGGCATTGTGGAGAGCTGCATGGAGTTTCTGCGCATCTGCAAGCGTGAAGACTTCAAGGATGTGGTAATCTCCATCAAGGCAAGCAACACGGTGGTAATGGTGCAGTCTGTACGTTTGTTGGTTGACACCATGCGCCGCGAGCAGATGGACTATCCGCTGCATCTGGGAGTGACAGAGGCTGGCGAAGGCGAGGACGGAAGGATAAAGAGTGCCGTGGGTATCGGAGCGCTGCTTGCCGACGGTATCGGCGACACCATACGTGTATCGCTCAGCGAGGAGCCGGAGGCTGAGATTCCTGTGGCGCGCCATCTCGTGGACTATATCACCAGGCGTGCCGGTCATACGCTTATCCCAGGCCGTGTGTACGACAAGTTCAACTGGGTGTCTCCAGAGCGCCGCGCCACTGTTCCCGTTGAGAATATCGGCGGCGGCAACCTGCCTGTGGTAATCAGCAGCCGTATCCATGGCGATGAGGCTCCGACGGCGAATGCCAATCCCGACCTCACACCCGACTATCTCTATATGGGAGCGAAACTCCCTGAGAACAAGGTGGAGGGTCAGAAGTATATCGTGGATTTCAATGTCTACGCACAGATGTCTGAAGAACAGCGCAATGGCGTGTTCCCTATATTCCCATATAATGCCATCCCGTTCTTGAGCGGAGTGGAAGCACCGCTCAAGTTCCTCGTATTGCCATACGGAGCACCGAGCGCTGAATATATCCCATGCCTGAAGGCGCATCCGGAGATTGTGGTCATCAGTGTGAGCAACAATGTGAACCGCCTTGGCGAGCAGCGTGCTCTCGTGCATGAACTTATGACTGAGGACGTGGCAAATCCTGTGGTGTTCTGCCAGATGTATTCTCACAGTCAGGAGGAGAAAGGCGACTTCCAGCTTGAGGCGGCAGCCGATATGGGCGCTTTGATGTTCGACGGACTCACCGACGGCGTGTGGCTCATGAACAACGGTACTCTCTCAGATATCGACATTGACGCCACGGCATTCGGAATTCTCCAGGCTGCCCGTCTGCGCACCACCAAGACGGAGTATATCTCTTGTCCCGGTTGCGGAAGGACTCTCTACGACCTTCGTGCCACCATCGCCCGCATCAAGGAGGCTACAAAAGACATGAAGGGACTGAAGATCGGCATCATGGGATGCATTGTGAACGGTCCCGGCGAGATGGCTGATGCCGACTATGGTTATGTGGGTGCCGGCAGGGGCAGGATTTCCCTGTATCGCCGCAAGGAGTGTGTGGAGAAGAATATACCCGAAGAAGAGGCAGTGGAGAAGCTCCTGCAGCTTATCAGAAGCGACATAAAGGAATAATGCGATGATGCTTTCCTTTTTGCGGGATGGCGACAATCCTTCCCGCATGCCTCAAACGACAACTATATACAGATTATAATGAGTTTAACAAAGATAATACGAGGAGCGTTCGTCTCCCGTCAGAAGGAGATAGAGCGATACGACAAGGAGGCTGAGGCTCTGCAGATGGAAGTGCTCCACTATCTCATGAGCAATGCCAAGCACACCGAGTATGGACGCAAGTATTCCTTCGGAGCTGTCGGTTCTTACACCGATTTCGCCAAGAATGTCCCGATGAACACCTACGAGGAACTGAAGGGCTACATTGACCGTATGCGCCACGGCGAGCGCGACCTGTTGTGGAAAGGAAGCGTGAAATGGTATGCCAAATCTTCTGGCACCACCAACGACAAGAGCAAGTTCATACCCGTGAGCCACGACGGTCTGCAGCATGTGCATTATGCCGGAGGCAAGGATGCCGTGGCTCTGTATCTGCGCAACAATCCCGACAGCCGCCTCTTCGACGGCAAGAGTCTTATCCTTGGCGGAAGCCACTCGCCCAACTATGGCGTGGCAGACTCGCTTGTGGGCGACCTCAGTGCTATCCTCATAGAGAACATCAATCCGCTGGCTAATCTCGTACGTGTGCCGAAGAAAGCCACGGCTCTTCTTTCCGACTTCGAGATAAAGCGCGACCGCATAGCCAGGGAGACGATAAACAAGAATGTGACGAACATCAGCGGTGTGCCGTCGTGGATGCTCTCCGTGCTCACCAGAGTGATGGAGCTCACCGGCAAGAAGCATCTTGAGGAGGTGTGGCCGAATCTTGAGGTGTTCTTCCATGGCGGTGTGGCGTTCACTCCATACCGCAAGCAGTATGAACAGCTCATTACATCGCCAAACATGCACTATATGGAGACATATAATGCCAGCGAGGGATTCTTCGGACTGCAAGACGACCCTGCCGACAAGTCGATGCTCCTGATGATAGACTATGGCGTGTTCTATGAATTCATCCCTATGGACGAGTTCGACAAGGAGAACCCTACCGTCGTGCCGCTTTGGGGAGTGGAGACGAACAAGAACTATGCGATGCTCATCTCCACCTCGTGCGGACTGTGGAGATATGTCATCGGCGACACCGTGAGCTTCACGTCCACAAATCCGTACAAGTTTGTCATCACCGGCCGCACCAAGTATTTCATCAACGCCTTCGGTGAGGAACTCATCGTTGACAATGCGGAGAAGGGACTCGCATACGCTTGTGAGCAGACAGGAGCCGAGGTGCTGGAATATACCGCCGCTCCGGTATTCATGGACGACAATGCCAAATGCCGCCATCAGTGGCTGATAGAATTCTCCAAGGAGCCTGCCGACCTCGACAAGTTCACGGAGCTGCTCGACAAGAAGCTGCAGGAGATAAACAGCGACTACGAGGCGAAGCGCTACAAGGACATCACGCTGCAGCATCTGGAGATAGTGAAGGCGCGCAAGGACCTCTTCAACGACTGGCTCAAGTCGAAGGGAAAGCTCGGCGGACAGCATAAGGTGCCGCGCCTGAGCAACAGCCGCAAGCACATCGACGAACTGCTGAAGATGAACGGCTGACGCATGCCCCGTCTGCCACAGGCATGGCATCTTCGGGATGAAGACAAGACCGATGTGGCAGCGGCGCAATGAGCACAAACAATGACACATATTATTATATATGATATACAGAAGAGCAAACGACTTTTTGAGAAATACCCTACTGCATTCCTTCTCTCTTGAGAAACAGGGATGGTTGCCGGCATGCGTGGTCTTGCTGACCATCACCTCGCTGCTCTCGTCTTGTGCAAAGATGGGACAGCCCGACGGGGGATGGTTCGACGAGATGCCTCCACGGATTATCGGCTGCACTCCTGCCGACAAGGGAGTGGGGGTGAAGGCGAAGAAAATATCCATCCTCTTCGACGAGTTCATACAGGTGGACAATCCCACGGAGAAGGTGGTGGTGTCGCCGCCACAGCTCGAAACGCCGGATATAAAGGGTGCCGGAAAGAAGATTGTGGTGGAACTGAAAGACTCGCTGAAGCCTAACACCACATATACCATCGACTTCTCTGATGCCATCTCCGACATGAACGAGGGCAACCCTCTGGGCAACTACACCTACAGCTTCTCTACCAGCGACCACATCGATACGCTTGAGGTGGCAGGAAACGTGGTCGACGCCCGTAATCTGGAGCCGGTGAAGGGCATTCTCGTCGGTCTCTATGCCGTTGGCGATGAGGCTCTCACCGAGGGCAACCTGCTGAAAGGCTATAATACCGGCAACGACGGAAAGTCGCTCGACCCCTTTCTCTCGCAGCCTCTGCTCCGCGTTTCGCGCACCGACAGTCGCGGACGCTTCGTGGTGCGTGGCGTGGCTCCCGGCAGATACCGTGTGGTGGCGCTGCAGGATGCCGACGGCAACTACTTCTTCAGTCAGAAGAGCGAGATGATAGCATTCTCGGATGATGTGATAGAACCGAAATTCACTGGAGCGGTACGCCAGGATACCATCTGGCGCGACTCCCTGCATATCGACTCCATCCGTTCTGTGGGATATACGCGGTTCATCCCCGACGACCTCGTGCTGAGGGCATTCACAGAGACACTGACCGACCGCTTCTTCCTGAAGGTGGAGCGCAAGGATCCTCGTCTCTTCACCGTATTCTTCAGCGGTGGTGATGCAAACCTGCCTGTGGTGAAGGGACTGAACTTCAACAGTGACGATGCTTTCATAGTGGAACACTCGCTGCTGAACGACACCGTGAGCTATTGGCTGCGCGACACGGCGCTCGTAAACCAGGACACACTGACCTTGCAACTGTCGTATATGGCTACCGATACGCTCGGCAATCTCTCCCTCACCACCGACACGTTGGACGTGCTGTCAAAGGTGTCGTATGAGAAGCGGCAGAAAGACCGTGAGCGGAAATATGAGGAATGGAAAAAGCAGCAGGACAAGGCGAAGAAGCGTGGCAAGGAATACCAGGAGCAGATGCCTATAGAACTGCTGGAACCTAAATACAACGTTGCCACATATCTCGACCCCGACAGGAACATCACCGTGGAGATGCCTACGCCATTGGCACGCATCGACACCTCGATGATCCATCTCTATGCCCGCCACGACACGCTGTGGTATCGCTCCAAGTTCATTTTCAGGGAGCGGAAGAACGTGGCGCGCTCGTATGAGCTGATAGGGGAGTGGAGGCCAGGCGTGGAATACAGTCTGGAAATCGACTCCACGGCATTCGTCGACATCTACGGAGCGCCGTCGCCGGAATACAAACAGGGCTTCAAGGTGAAGCCGGAAGACGAATACGGTACGCTGCTCGTCAACATCAGCGCTCCTAACGACACGCTGCCAATGGTGGCGCAGCTGCTCGACGCCAACGACAAACCGGTGAAGGCGGTGGCTGTGGCTGGCGGTGTGGCGGAGTTCTTCTATGTCAACCCCGGCACGTATTATCTGAGGATGTTCACAGACACCAACGGCAACGGCGAATGGGACACGGGATCCTATGCCGACGGCAGACAGGCAGAGGCTACATACTATTATCCGGAGAGTATAGAATGCAAGGCGAAATGGGACATCACGCTGTCGTGGACTCCCGACTCCCGTGATGCTGCCCACCAGAAACCGTATGCCATCACCAAGCAGAAGCCGGAGCAGGACAAGACCATCAAGCGCCGCAATGCCGAAAGGGCAAAGAAGCTCGGCATCAGCTACGACGGCAGACAGTGAGTGGAATCTCAATAGACACAACTTATTAACAACATTATCATCATGAAAAGATTTCGTCGAATAATGGTTGTCGTGGCAATGGTCATGGCATCATTCACAATGGCATCGGCACAGTGCTCGTTCCGCAACACGGCATTCAAGTCGGGCGAGTTCCTGTCATACAACCTCTACTACAACTGGAAGTTCGTATGGGTGAAGGCTGGCACCGCCAGCATGTATACCGTAGAGAGCACATACAAGGGAAAGAGTGCCTATAGGTCGAGCCTCACCACAAGGGGCAACAACAAGGTGGACAATATGTTCGTGCTTCGCGACACGCTGCTCTGCTACTCTTCAAAGGAGCTCGAACCGCTGTATTTCAGAAAGGGAGCACGTGAAGGAAAGCGGTATACCGTGGACGAGGTGTTCTACTCCTATCCCGGCGGCAAACCGCATCTGCGCTGCCACCGGCAGCGCAACGACGGTTCTCACTTATGGAAGAACCTCACTCCCGGCAACTGTGTGTTCGACATGATGAACATCTTCATGAGGGCACGCTCGTTCAGTTCGGCAAACTGGAAGAAGGGTCATGTCGTAGACTTCCCTATTGCTGACGGCAAGGGCACCACACCGGCTCGTCTGCGTTTCAACGGCACTACCAAGGTGAAGGCAGACAACGGCAAGAAATACCGCTGCGTGGAACTCTCGTATCTGGAGTATGAGGACAGGAAATGGAAGGAGATAGTGCGTTTCTACGTCACCGACGACCAGAACCACGTGCCTATCCGTCTCGACATGTTCCTCAAGTTCGGCAGTGCAAAAGCATTCCTCACCAGCATGAAGGGAGTGAGAAACCCCATCTCCTCGTTGGTGAAATGACAGGCAGAAGATGCCTCTTGCTAACATATAGGCGATTATCAGACAGCTAAGAGTAATCGTCCCTCCCCGAAGGACAACCCATCCTAGCCTTCCCAAAGGGAAGGAACAAGTTACTCAGTATATTACCATCAGCCCCCACCTAACCTCCCCCGAAGGGGAGGGACAGTTACTATTACTATTGATAA
>CAVBFA010000045.1:0-881 GCA_963594595.1 Oscillibacter sp.
GAATAGTTACAAGGCATAAGTGATATGATTGATGAATCTATTGGAACCTATGAATTATATGAAGGCATCTATTAATTAACAAGTAGGGTGTCCCGTTAGATGTTCCAAAAAACAGATACTGAAATCACCCGTTAAGTTATTAATATAACGCTCTGATATTTAACGTTTTAAGTAACGAAATAGTTCTTTGAAAATTTGCATAACTCGTTGATTTTTAGTAACTTTGAACATAATTTCAAGATACATAAATCAATGAAAAAGTTAGATTCAAACCAAGATAAAGAAACTCTCCAAGAGGAGGTGGAACGTCTTCGTAACGAGAACAAGAAACTTGCATCTCAAAAAGACAAGATCAAGGCCAAGTACGACAAGACCAATAAGGAGCTCAAAAAAAGAAGTTCAGAAGATAACATTGACCGACGAACAAAGTCGGAATTCTTGTTGAAGGAACTGCAGGTTGTACGTTGTGCTGTAAGACGACACGTCGAGGCTGTCTGCAAGAACAAAGGTTTCTCGGTCATAACGAGCAGGAAGTGCAAGCACTATATCATCACTTGCGTCTTGGGAAATGCACACTCCCTACAGGCACGTGCCGGTATCAAGTTGCTTGAAGACTTCAATCGGGAAGAAGCTCTTCTCACTGGCAACATGAATGTCAACATATAATCCGACATCATCGAATCTACTTTTGACATCTACAAGAGCAAGAAGTCACCGAACGAGCTGTACGGTATAACGTTTTTGTCCTGACGATACCGTTGTATTCAAAAGTCGTGAACGAATCCGTTACAAAAACAGTTAATTTCAAAGAGTGCATTGTAAATGTTAAGCTCAAGGACATTAGTACTTGTCAACCGAGCACCTGTCCCACAACTGGGTTA
>CAVBFA010000045.1:891-20090 GCA_963594595.1 Oscillibacter sp.
CTAAAACGTCTTCGTAAAGAGAACAAGAAACTTGCATCTCAAAAAGACAAGATCAAGGCTAAGTATGATAAGACCAAGAAGGAGCTTAAAAAAAAAGACGTTCGGAAGATAACATTGACCGACGAACAAAGTCGATTACTCTCGAGCCTGTTCCCGGACATAGATTCCCTCTTATAGTCATTCAACTTTGCGTTTTGATCTACATGCGTACACCATGTGGGCTGCGCACAGTCGTGACTATCCTGGAGATCTTCGCCGAGCTGTTGGGTGATACATTTGGAAAGGTTCCGTGCTACAACACCGTAGAAAACTGGGTAAAGAAACTTGGTCTCTCTGTCTATCAGGATGAGCAGCCATGCAAGGACAAGAAGTTTGCAATGGTCGTAGACGAAAGCATTGCCATAAACGGGCAGAAGCTTCTCCTGACTCTTGCAATTCCTTCCGAGCATCAGGGGCGCCCTATAAAACACGAAGATGTCACAATTCTTGACATGTCGGTTAGCAAGGGCTTCAACGGCGATGACGTTCAAAGCAGAATAGAGGAAGCAGAGAAATCTGCAGGAAATGCTCCCGATTACATCATAAGTGACAATGGTCATAATCTGACCAAGGGCATCACTGGCTCCAGGCTTATACATCATGCAGACATCAGTCATTCCATGGGTGTGATTCTCAAGAATGTCTATGAGAAACAATCTGATTTTGTGGAGTTTACAACACTCCTTGGCAAGAAACGATTGCAGTATCATCTGACCGACAAGGCATACTTGCTGCCTCCTAATAGGAGAACTATATCACGGTTCATGAATATGTCTTCATGGGTGTTCTGGAGTAATGAAATGCTTGACTGTTATGACACGCTACCAGAGAAAATACAGGAAGCGTATGCCTTCATAAAGGATTATGAATCTCTGCTGAAGGAACTGCAGGCTGTACTTTGTGCTGCAAGACACGTCGAGGCCATCTGCAAGAACGAAGGCTTCTCGATCATGACGAGCAGGAAGTGCAAGCTCCATATCATTACTCATGTCTTAGGAAATGCACATTCCAGACAGGTACATGCTGGTATCAAGATGCTTGAATACTTCAATCGGGAAGAAGCACTTCTCACTGCTAACATGAGCATCAATGTATCATCCGACATTATTGAATCTACTTTTGGCATCTATAAGAGCAAAAAGTCGCCGAACAAGCTGTACGGCGTAACGTCTTTTGTTCTGACGATACCGTTATATCCAAAAGTCTCGAACGAATCCGTTACAAAAACAATTAATTTCAAAGAGCGCATTGTAAATGTTAAACTGAAGGACATCAGTACTTGGCCAACCGAGCACTTGTCCAAAAATTGGGTTACAGAACGAACCAAAACGCTCAGGAAAGTGAGCTAAAATTGGTACAACGAACTGAACTCCCTAACAAATTGATCGAGTCATTGGATAACAATAAATTATCCAATGCCTGAGGATGCCCCTTTATGGTAGTGCCATGGTGCGTTTTTTGTAAAAGACTTGCCGTTTATTCAAATAATCACTATATTTGCAATGGAATGTAGCATATTGCATTCAATATGGATGAATAACAGCAAAACAAACGACCATGGCACAGACAAGAAGATATCCGATAGGCATACAGACGTTCAGCGAGATTCGTGAGCGTAATTACCTGTATATCGACAAGACACAATATCTTGTGGATTTCATCGACAAAGGTTATAAGTATGTTTTCCTGAGCCGCCCGAGGCGGTTCGGCAAGTCGCTGTTTGCCTCGATGATCCATGCCTATTACGAGGGGCGCAAGGACCTGTTCGAAGGCCTCGCCATGGGAGAGTATGAGAAGGACTGGGTGAAGCATCCCGTGCTGCACTTCGACATGAGTGCAGCCAAGCACATGGACACAAAACAGCTTGATAATTATCTTGATTTTTTGCTTCTGCCATACGAGAAACAATTCGGAACGGAGGAAAATAAAGATAAAGCACCCAACATTCGGTTTGCCAACATAGTGAAGGCTGCCTACGAGCAGACTGGCCAGAAAGTGGCGCTCATCATCGATGAGTACGACGCACCGCTGCTTGACGTGGTGCACGAGGAGCAGAACCTTGCCGCCCTGCGTCGCGCAATGCAGAACTTCTATTCGCCCATCAAGTCGCTCGACCCGTATCTTGAGTTCGTGTTCCTCACGGGCATCACCAAGTTTGCGCAGCTCAGCATCTTCAGTGAGCTGAACAACCTGTTCAACATCTCCATGTACGACCAGTATTCCGCCATCTGCGGCATCAGCAGCGAGGAGCTGCACACTCAGATGCAGCCCGATGTGGAGCGCCTTGCCGAGCACCTGCACCTCAGCGTGGACGAGACCTTCGAACGGCTCAAACGGAAATACGACGGCTATCATTTCAGCAAGAACTCTGAGGATGTGTACAATCCGTTCAGCCTGATCAAGGCCCTTGCCTCAGGCGACATCGGCGACTACTGGTTCGACTCGGGCACGCCCACCTACATCATCAAGTTGCTCCAGAAATACAATGTCGGCTTGCGCGACCTCACAGGCCAGGACGCCGGAGTGAGCGACTTCGACGTGTCGCCCGAGAACATGACCACCGCCCTTCCGTTGCTCTACCAAAGCGGCTACCTCACCATCAAGCACTACGACCCGATAATCGACCTCTACACGCTGGGCTATCCCAACGAGGAGGTGCACACGGGCATGGTACGCTCGCTTGCCGCCAACTACCTCACGCCGGCCGAGGGCACCAACAGCAGTTTCGTCATCAAGTTTGTCAAGGCGGTCATCGCCGACGACATGGAGCAAGCGCTCACGCTGATGCGCGCCTATCTCGCCGGCGTGTCCTACCGTCTGTCGAACAAGACGGAGCGCGACGTGCAGACCATCTTCTACCTGGTGTTCTCGCTCATCGGCTCGTTCATCAAGGTGGAGGAGGAAAGTGCACACGGCAGGGCCGACGTGGTGATCACGCTGCCTTCGGTGGTCTACGTCATGGAGTTGAAGTTTGACGGCTCCGCTGACGCCGCGCTCCGCCAGATTGACGAGAAGGGCTATCTCA
This sequence comes from Oscillibacter sp., assembly GCA_963594595.1. Taxonomy (GTDB): domain Bacteria; phylum Bacteroidota; class Bacteroidia; order Bacteroidales; family Bacteroidaceae; genus Prevotella. The sequence continues at coordinate 3,956 of CAVBFA010000045.1, forward strand.
TCCCCTATACAGCCGACGGCAAACGGTTGGTAAAGGTGGGCGTGAACTACAGCAGCGAGGAACGCACCATCACGGAGTGGCGGATAGAAGGATAGTTGCGACTCTTTATCAAAAAAATTGAAAAGTATTTGCGTGTCTCAATCATTATAAGTGTCTTCGCTCCGATAATTCAAGTATCTCATAATGAGGGGTAAACTGCACTGTAAGAAATGCTTCCAGTGTTGCCTTGTCAAATTGGTCCGTTGTCAATGGACCAATTACTATTTCATCACTGGCTGCTGAAACAGGTACATTAATTCGTCTTGTTTTCTTCTTTTTCCAACATTATTTGGCGGTTTCCCATTAAATTTACATTACAAGACGCCTTTTTGTTTAACATTTATAGGGTTATTAAACATAAATTTGTATATTTGTGCAGTATTAATCAACTTTTACAAATTTAAGTATGAAAAATCATCTAAAACATCTCCTTCTCGTGGCTGTGCTGGCCATTGTCGGCACGGTGACGGCAGTGGCTCAGTCCACGCTAAGAGGTAAGGTAGTTGATGCGGAAACCAACGAACCGCTCATCGGCGCTACGGTAACCGTTAACGGCGTCAAGGTGGCAACCGACATCGACGGTGCTTTCACAGTGAAAGGCGTAAAGGGATCTGCAGAAATCACTGTAGACTACATTGGCTACAAGTCGAAATCCATGAAGACCAATGCCGGCAAGGGCGACATCGCCACCATCGGACTGAAGCCCGACGGACGTATGCTCGACGACGTCGTGGTGACATCACAGGTGGCTGTGGCAAGAAAGACTCCGGTGGCTGTGTCTTCAGTTCCGCTCTCGTTCATCGAGGAGAAAATCGGAACACAGGAGTTCCCTGAAATCCTCAAGTCTACCCCTGGCGTGCATGCCAACAAAGAGGGCGGTGGCTATGGCGACTCTGAGATATACATGCGTGGATTCGACAACACCAACATCGCCGTGATGGTGAACGGTGTGCCGATGAACGACATGGAGAATCAGAACGTATACTGGTCTAACTGGGCAGGTCTGACCGACGTGACCCGTTCTATGCAGACACAGCGCGGACTTGGTGCTTCAAAGGTGTCGGCACCTTCTGTAGGTGGTACCATCAACATCATCACAAAGTCTATCGAGGCTAAGAAGGGCGGATCGATATATTATGGTATGGGCAACGACAACATGAACAAGGTGATGTTCACCGTTTCTACTGGTCTGTCAAAGACTGGATGGTCGATGACATTGCTCGGTTCAAAGACATGGGGCGACGGATACGTGCAGGGCACTGAATTCTCAGGCTACACATACTTCCTGAACATCTCCAAGCGTCTGAACGACAAGCACCAGCTCTCGTTCACAGCCTTCGGAGCTCCTCAGGAGCACTTCCAGCGCAAAGACGCGCTGACTCTCGCCGACTGGAAGATGACAGAGCAGGTGTGGGGAGTGAAAGACCACAAGTATAACCCTACTTACGGTTTCGACAGCAACGGCAAGATGCGCTCTGCCGAATATAACGTTTATCACAAGCCTCAGCTGAGCCTCAACCACCAGTGGCAGATCAACGACAAGTCGTCGTTGAGCACCGTGCTCTATATGAGCATCGGACGTGGCTACGGATACAGCGGACAGGCTAACACAGACTACGGATACTCTTACACCGACTGGTATGGAGCATACAAGGGAGTGATGCAGAACAAGTTCCGCAAGGCTGACGGTACATTCGACTATGGTGCCATAGAGGAACTGAACGCCAACAACGAGAACGGTTCTATCCTGGTGATGACAAAGGCTAAGAACTATCACAACTGGTATGGACTCGTTTCTACATACAACACAAAACTGACAAAGGACATCGACTTCTACGGTGGTGTTGACTTCCGTTTCTACAAGGGCACACACACCAACGACATCGTTGACCTCTATGGCGGCAAATATTTCATCGACAGCACCCGCAAGTCGGTGAAAGCGGCAAACAACGCCAATGCTGCAAACCAGAGCTGGGTATACCAGAAGCTCGGCGTGGGCGACGCTGTTTATCGCGACTACGACGGACACGTGGTTCAGGAGGGTGCCTTCTTCCAGGCTGAATACTCTAAGAACGGTCTCTCTTCATTCCTCTCAGGTTCGCTCTCAAACACTTCTTACTGGCGTTACGACCGTCTCTACTACGACAAGAAAAACGCTGAGTCTGAAACCAAGAACTATCTCGGCTTCACAGTGAAGGGTGGTGCAAACTACAACTTCAACGAACATCACAACGCATTCTTCAACGTGGGCTACATCAGCCGCGCTCCTAAGTTCAACTACGGTGCGTTCCTCTCATTCGCATCAAGCAACGTGACCAACCCTGACGCCAAGAACGAGAAAGTATTGTCGTTCGAACTCGGCTACGGCTACCGTCTGAAGTGGCTGCAGGTTGACGTGAACGCTTACTGGACAAAGTGGCTCGACAAGACCATGGCGAAGAGTTCTACAGTGGGCACCGCACAGGTTGACGCCTTCGTGAACATGACCGGCGTGAACGCACTGCACAAGGGTATCGAAATCGAGGCAAAGGCAAGTCCGCTCTACTGGCTCGACGTGAACGCCATGTTCTCTATCGGCGACTGGAAATGGGACAGCAATGCCAAGGGATACGTGTTTGACTACAACGGACAGCCTCTCACAAAGGACGGAAGCATAGCAAGCGGTATCGGAGCTGAAGACCACCTCTCTACGGGTATCAACCTGAAGGGAATACATGTTGGCGGCGCCGCTCAGACAACGGCAGCTCTCGGTGCTACAATCAAGATCGGCAAGGAGATTCGTATCGGTGCCGACTGGACTCTCTACGCCCGCAACTATGCCTACTATTCTATCTCGGGCAGCAACCTCTCACTGGGCAAGACAAACACCGTGGCTGACCCATGGAGAGTGCCTACAGCAAGCCAGTTCGACCTCAACGCATCTTACAAGTTCAAGATTGCCGGTCTGAACGCCACAATCTCGGGCAACGTGAACAACCTCTTCGACTATCAGTATCTTGGCAAGGTGTGGAACCCAAGTTCCGGCACTGCAACAAAGGACAACATCTACGGATTCTATGCCTTCGGACGCACGTTCAGCACAAGACTGAAGATCAATTTCTAATCAACCGTATACATTATATATATAACATTAGAAGAATATGAAAAAGATATATTTACTGTCGGCTGTCGCCCTGCTGTCGCTTACCGCGTGTAACGACTTTGAAGACCAGTTTCATATCGGCGACCAGATTACCGACGTGAAGAAGGATTTGCCAATAGTGCTCGAGGATGGCGACTACACCGCCATCGCCAATCTCGCAGCCAACAAGGCTCTCGCCGCACAGCTCGACGAGCAGAGCGGAACGACAGCGTATACCGACGCACTGAAGAAACTCGGCACACAGAAGTATTTCGACAATATGATTACCGCCGACCAGTTCCTGCCGGCATTCATAAACAACAAATATCCTGCTGCCGACCTGGGCTCTACGTTCAAGGTGACATACAACGAGTATTGCGGAAAATCGGAATATCTCGCCGACTTCAACAACATGAAGGGTGAATACACTCTGACTGCCGACGACTACAACACTATCTGGGACGGTGCGTCAACGGCTACATACCTCACTCCTTCTACAGAGAACAAGATAGCTGCCGCTCTGAAGACAGCCAAGGCCGACGCCGTGGCTGGCGACATCATGGTGGTGAACTACTCTTACTCTGAGTTTGAACCTGCCGGCGGAGGCTCTCAGACAGAGAGTCAATACACCAAGATTTCTGATGTCATCGCTGGTGGCGTGGGTACTTACACCGTGAAGGGCAAGGTGCCGGCAGTTTACAGCCGCGGCTTCCTGCTCTACGACGGAACCGGTTATATCCTCGTATACAAGACCAGCGACGTGAAGGTTGGCGACGAGGTGGCTGTCAGCGGAACGACCACAGAATATGGCGGTCTGCAGCAGTATCCTACCGACGGCACAGAGGTTTCTGTATTGAAGGCTGGCAACGGCTCATACACACAGCCTAAGGCCAAGACCATGGGCAGCGCCGACTTTGAGGCTTATGCCAATGCTCCTTACGTGGCATACGTGACATATACCGGCAAACTGACAATCAACGGCAACTACTACAACGTGGCTATCGACGGAACAGAGAAGCAGGGAAGCCTGGCTTATGTTCCGGAGGGAATGGTAAGCGCCGACCTCAACGGCAAGGACGTGGTGGTTTACGGATACACCGTAGGTTCTGCTTCAAAGGGCAAATACGTGAACACCATGGTGACAAGCGTTGCAGAGGCTGCTTCGGGTGCGAAGATGAACGGAATGCGCCGCGCTGCCGCTTCGAAGGCTAACAAGTCGGTGGTATACAAGTTTGACGGCACTGCATGGAAGACCTACACCACTTCTGACGCCAAGGTGATGGCTGTTCAGCCTGCCATGTATGAGGCTGTAGGCTCTACCACAATCGGCAAACCTGCCAACTATCTGCCTCAGCTGCTGCAGCAGGCTTATCCTTTTGCCGCTGACGGACAGAAGGTTGCAGTGGTATACCGCAAGTCGGCTACGGCAATGGCTGTAGTGGAATACACATATTCTGCCACTGAGGGATGGGCTGAGTCTAAGATCTACAAGAAGGAGACCACCACTTTCGCCAACACCGAGAATGGCTATGAGGCTCAGATCAGCATGTATCTCAACGAGTCGCTGCTTGGCAACGAGGGTGGCTTCGTGGCATACAACATCAACATCGGCACACTGAGCTTCGTATGGTCTAACACCGCCGCCTACGGATGGAAGGCTTCGGCATTCGCCAACAAGACAAACCAGGCTGCCGAGAGTTGGCTCGTTTCGCCTGCACTCAACATGAAGAAGGGCAAAGACCCTGTAATCTCATTCGAAGAGGCACTCAACTTCCTGGGTTCTAACAACCTGACTGACTTCATACAGGTGAAGGTGTCTACCAACTTCGACGGCACCGACGTGAAGGCTGCCACATGGGAGGATGTGGAGTTTGACCCGGCAACACGCTCTACAGGCGACTCTTGGAGCTTCGTAACCGTTGGTCCTGCTTCGCTCGCAAAATATGTAGGCAACACTATCCATATCGCCTTCGTATACAAGAGCACTGACGAAGTGGCTCCTACATACGAGTTCAAGAACATCGTGGTGAAGGAAAGAGACGCTGAATAACAGTAATTACAGAATATCAAAGCGGTAATCAGAAACCGGGTCTTCACAGACTTGAGATTCTCATTACCGCTTTGAACAAAATCATAAAAAAAAGAAGGATGCCCAAGCGACATCCTTCTTTTTTTATGATTTAATCTCAAGCCGGTCGCAAAACCGTATTTTTATATTATCCGCAGATGGCGTCTTTCAGTTGTGTGAGTGCCTGTGTGAGGATGGCGCGCGGCGTTGCCACGTTCATTCTCATAAAGCCTTCGCCGCCCTTGCCGAACATCTCTCCGTCGTTGAGGGCAAGGCGTGCCTTGTTGACAAAGAGGGCTATGAGCTGGTCGTGATTGAGACCGAGCTTGCGGCAGTCGAGCCACACCAGGAATGATGCCTCCGGGCGCAATGGCATTATCATCGGCAGATGCTCACGGCAGTAGTCTTCCACATAACGGATGTTGTCTTCCACATAAGCGAGCATCGCCTTGCGCCACTGTTCTCCTTGCTCAAAGGCGGCGATGGTGGCGATGGGCGAGAACATGGGTGCCTCGTTCAGTTCGTTGGCGGCGAGCCACGAATAGAACTTCTTCCTTATCTCCGGGTTGGGGACTATGGAATAGGAGCTGACGATACCGGCTATGTTGAAGGTCTTCGACGGTGCACCGAATGTGATGCTACACTGGGCTGCCTTCTCTGATGCCGTGGCAAAGGGCACGTGCTTGTTGCCCCAGAGCGCCATATCGCAGTGTATCTCATCGGAAATGACAATGATGCCACGGTCGTAGCAGAAGTCGGCAAGGCGTGCCAGCGTCTCCTTGCTCCACACTATGCCTGCCGGGTTGTGGGGGTTGGAGAGTATAAGGAGGCGGCATTTCTCGTCGGCTACCTCTGCAAGGTTGTCGAAATCCATCGAGTATGTGCCGTCGGCATTCTCCTTCAGCGGATTATACACCACTTCTCTGCCGTTTCCCTCTGGAGTGAGGCGGAAAGGATGGTATACCGGCGGCTGGATTATCACCTTCTCGTCGGGATTCGTAAACACGTTTATCACCATTCCGATGCCTTTCACTATGCCCGGAATGTAGCTGAACCACTCCATCGGCACTTCCCACTGATGGTGGTCGCGTATCCATCGCTGCACGGTGGGCCAGTATTCCTTCGGCTCCACGGTGTAGCCGAAGAGTGAATGGTCGAGGCGGCGGCGCAGGGCATCGGTGATGAACTGCGGTGTCTCGAAGTCCATGTCGGCAACCCACAGAGGCAACAGGTCACCTCTGCCGTAGCGCTCCTCAAGCACCTCGTGCTTAAGGTCGCCACTGCCTGAACGGTCTATTATCTTATTGAAATCGTACATATCAAACTGTGTGTGTGCTGAATTATTGTCGTTGTCTTTATCCTCTGCCGGTAATCACCGACAGCAAGGGCATCCCCCCATCTGTCAGCGCTCCACAGCCTGCTTGATATCCTCAAACACGTCGTCCATATCCTCCAGTCCTACTGAGATACGCACCGTAGTGTCGAGCACGTCCATCTTTCTGCGCTCCTCGTCGGAGAAGTTTCCGAAGATGGTGCTTGCCGGATGGATGGCGAGCGTGCGGTTGTCGAAGAGGTTTGTGGCACGGCGGACGAGCTTCAGATTGTTTATCATGCTGAAAGCGGCTTCCTTGCTCTCCAGGTCGATGGTCATCATCGCTCCGGCAGTCTCTCCATATTGTGCCACGGCGATGTCGTGGAACGGATTGTCGGCAAGTCCCACATAGTTCACGCTCTTTATCTGTGGCAGCTCGCGCAGTCTGTTGGCGAGATAGATGGTGTTCTGGCTCTGCACTCTGTAGCGGGCGTCGAGGGTCTCCAGTCCGAGGGACTGCATGTATGCCACGTGTGGAGTCATGTAGGCACCGAAGTTGAAGAGCATCTCGTTCTTCATTTTGTGGCCGAATCCCTCTGCCGTGCCGTAGTCGATAACGAGTCCGCCAAGGGTGGTGGCACCGCCTGAGAGGTATTTCGTGCTCGACACCACCTCGATGTCCACGCCGAGGTCTTTTGCCGAGAACTGTGTGAACGGTATCACCGTGGTGTCGGCAATCAATGGCACGCCATACTCATGGGCTATCGCCGAGAGGGCCTTCAGGTCTGCCACTTCCATCTGTGGGTTGGTTATTATCTCAAGGAATATGCAGCAGGTGTTGGCATCCATCTTTGAGCGCACCTCGTCGAGGTTGAGCAAATCGCAGGGACGTGCCTCAACGCCGAAGCGTGGCATCGACTCTGTGATGAGCGAGAAGGTGTTGCCGAACATGTGTCGTGAGGTGACGATATTCTTGCCTGCTGCCGAGAGGGCGAGTATAGTGTTGCTGATGGCTGCCATTCCCGACGACAGTGCCATCACATTGGCGGCTCCCATCATTGCCTTCACTTTGTCTTCGAGATACATAACCGTCGGGTTCAGTACTCTGGAATAGTCTGGTGCTATCACTTTGCCTGTGAAGGCGTCCGCCATATCGGCGGCTGTGTCAAACTCGTATGCTGCGGTGTGGTATACCGGCATGCTCAGCGACCCGTAAGCGTCGCGCTGTCCGAATGGCGTGTCAATAGCCTTTGTCTGATTTTTCATCGTTTTATTATAAGTTTGTGTTTATTTCCAAACTGCAAATTTACATAAAATTGACGGTTTATCACCAACACGTAATGTTTTTATATTTTTTTATAGTTCAGTCCAAACGGACAATTCTAATGACCGATTTGGGTTTAATGAAAGATTTGGGTTAAATCAGACGAGTTTGTTTGTGTTGCACATAAATTGCATTGGACCTATCCAAACATTATACTTTGTCAAACACTCTGACAATCGAGCTCTACCAAAAGTAGCCAAACTCCTTGATTGAGCAAAGAATTTGGCTACTTTATGTTATATATTTTGAACAATCCATTTTCCAGAGTTTCCCCCTTCACGAATCAATACACCTTTTTCTCGTAATATATTTGTTATCTTTCTAACTTGACGCTCACTGATGTTCAATCGCTTAGAAAGTTCTGCCCTTGAAATTGACGGAGTTTCTTTTATTGCCTCCAACAGTTTCTCTTCGTCCGTTGGAACGCTTTGGAACACCATTGGATCATCATTGGATCGCTTTGGAACGCTTTCTTCATATAACATCTGTCGTTTATTATGAGTATTCTTTGTTCTCAATTATTAATTACCAGATCTACAGTTTAAATCATATAATACATGCCTTAACGCAAAGGTATTTATTTTTAATGAGAACAAAAATAGATTTACCAAAGAAAACTATAATATCCATTAATTCTCATGACTTTCAAGGGAGAAGCTTGCGGATGCAGCTAGGTTTTCTGGAGTAGCCCAAAACGCCTTGAGTATACTATTAAAACGCCAACAGGCAACATTCTTTCCCAATTCGCACCCACTTCCGTTTCTTTGTACTATCTTTGCATAAGATAAGTTCCGGCTCAGCATAAAATTCAAGCGAGCTTGATGTCCTGCATTCGCCTTGCACTATCTTTGCATAAGATAAGCGGCGGCTCGGGATAAGAAATGAACGAATTCATTTCGTTCTCCTCTCGCCTTGCACTATCTTTGCATAAGAGTCTTTTGCGGTGTAACGACATTGTAACATTGCTGTAACAGATATGAACAAGCATGAAACTAACTTTGCACCGTAACAATATTAAAACAGGAAAAGATGGAAACGAAAAACCGCATTTTAGTAGTTGACGACGAGCAGGACCTCTGCGAGATCCTGAAGTTCAATCTTGAAACGGAAGGCTACGAGGTGGACACCGCAAACTCTGCCGAAGAGGCACTGGAGATTGGGGTGGAGAAATACGACCTGCTGCTGCTCGACGTGATGATGGGAGCGATGTCGGGATTCGCCCTCGCCAAGAGACTCAAAGACGAACCGATGACTGCCAACATACCTATCATCTTCCTTACGGCAAGAGACACGGAGAACGACACGGTGACGGGATTCAACCTCGGTGCCGACGACTATATCTCAAAGCCTTTCTCCATCCGTGAGGTACTGGTGAGAGTGCGTGCCGTGTTGAGAAGGACCAACGATACAGGCTATGCCCCACACAACAACATCATCTCGTATCAGGGACTGGAACTCAATCTCGACAAGAAGACGGTGGCTATCGACGGTGAGGACATACCGTTCACCAAGACGGAATTTGAAATCCTGCATCTGCTGCTCGACGAGCGTGGCAGGGTGTTCTCCCGTCAGGAACTAATCGACAGGGTGTGGCCAAAGGACGTGCTCGTGCTCGACCGCACGGTGGACGTGAACATCACACGACTGAGAAAGAAGATAGGACGTTTCTCCAAGTGCATCGTGACGAGACTCGGCTTCGGATATTATTTCGATGCATAATACCAAACCGATATGTCAAAGACATCCGTAGGAAAAAAACTGTATTTCAGCGTCATCGGCGTGTTCATCGTCTTTGCCGCTGCATTCATCGTGTTCCAGCATGAGAGGGAGAAACAATACAAGATCGACATGCTCGACACTCGCCTGCAAGACTACAACGAACGTATGGCTGAGGTGATGAGCCTCGACAAGAGCCACTCCGAAAGGGACCTCGACGAATACGTGAAGCGTCACTACAAGTCGAAAATCAGAGTGACGCTGGTTGATATGAAAGGCAACGTGCTATACGACAACAGGTTCAAGAACTACCATCAGCTCGAAAACCATCTCAACCGAAGCGAGATAAGACAGGCTCTCAACATGGGTCACGGATTCTCCATCGACCGCAAGAGCAGCACGCTCGGAGAGTCGTTCTTCTATTCGGCTACATACTTCCCACACCAGAAATTCATCATCCGCACCGCACTGCCATACGACAACAGCCTCATCAAGACTCTGCAGACCGACCAGCACTACATCTGGTTTGCACTCGCCACAATGCTTATCCTAACCTTCATGCTCTTCCGCTTCACACAGAGGCTGGGATCCAACGTGGCGAAGCTACGCACCTTTGCCAACCGTGCCGACCACAACGAGAGCCTCGAGACGGAAGACCTCATAGAGTTTCCGAATGATGAGCTGGGAGAGATTGCCGAAAAGATCATCAAGATATACAAACGCCTGCAACACACCAAGAAGGAACAGAACATTCTGAAGCGACAGCTCACCCAGAACATAGCCCACGAACTGAAGACTCCCGTGGCGAGCATACAGGGATATCTGGAGACCATCCTCGACAATCCGAACATCAGCGAGAGCATGAAGGCGCAGTTCCTTCAGCGATGCTATGCACAGGCGCAGCGCCTCACGTCGCTGCTGCGCGACATCTCAACGCTGAACCGTCTCGACGACGCTCCCGACATGCTCACCGACTTCGACACCGTGGACATCTCGCAGATGGTGGCAAACATACAGAAGGAAACGGCACTGCAACTCAAGGAACACTCGATGACATTCGACAACCGTCTGCCTTTCGACATAAAGGTGAAGGGCAACCAGTCGCTGCTCTACAGCGTGTTCCGCAACCTCACCGACAATGCCATCGCCTATGCCGGCGAAGGAACCACCATCACGCTGACTGCCGAAAAGACAAGCCAGCAGGAATGGCGTTTCACATTCTCCGACAACGGCATCGGAGTGCCACACGAACACCTCGCACGCCTCTTCGAACGTTTCTACCGTGTTGACAAAGGACGAAGCCGCAAGATGGGAGGCACCGGCCTCGGACTCGCCATCGTGAAAAACGCCATACTCCTACACGGCGGAAGCATCAGCGTGAAAAACGCCTTGCCGCCCAACCACGGACTGATATTCACATTCACACTGAAATGACGACGTTCCGCAAACCATATTCATACGAAGACTGAAGCCCTGACTGCCGATTGCCGCTGAAACGCGCACAATTGGCAGTCAGGACTTAAAGCTTGTGAAAAACATATAAAAAACTTGTGGAAATCTGCTAATTTCATATCTTTGCCAATTGACAACATATAGGAAACACGCCAAACCAATATAAACTAAATAACGGAGGAATAATCATGAATGTAAACACAGGTATCAAACAGGCACTGATTTTAGCCATCGGCATCATCGTGCTCGGATTTTTTGTAGACTCAGGACTTAAAAGTCTGGCTGGCAAAGACCGCAAAGTGGTAGTGAAAGGACTGGCTGAGAAGGAGGTGGAGGCAGACAAAGTGACATGGCCTATCCTATCCAAGGAATTGGGCGACGACCTGCCGGAACTATACCAGAAGATCAACACCACGACAAACAAAATACGCAAATTCCTTATTGCCAACGGAGTGAAAGACAACGAGATAATCGTTAACGCACCAGTGGTGATCGACCTCAACGCCGAGCGATATGGCGCCAACCAGCAGCCCTACCGCTACAACATCACATCCATCATCACCGTCACTTCAAAAAACGTGAATCTCGTGCGCAGCATTATCTCCCGCCAGGGCGACCTGCTGAAGCAGGGCGTCGCCATCGTTGACGGCGGTTACGAGAATCCGGTGAAATACGAATATGTGGCATTCCGCCAACTGAAACCGAAGATGATGCAGGAAGCTATAGAGAATGCGAAAGTGACCGCCGAGCAGTTTGCCAAAAACAGCGACAGCAAGATAGACAAGATAATGAATGCCGACCAGGGACAGTTCTCTATCGAAGACCGCGACTCCAACACCCCATACATCAAGAAGGTGAGGGTAGTGACCACGGTGACATACTCGCTGAAAGACTGACCGGCTGCTGAATTACGCCGCTAAATGACGGTAGAATAATAACTTGGTATGATTTGAGCGAAATATGAGGCTCAAATCATACCAAGATTTTTTTTCACCGCCACCAATCTTGCATTTTATCATTAAATTTGCTAATTTTGCCCATCATTCCCATTAACGCCACAATTTTAGCAACGACTATGAAAATACAGACAGCGACAAAGAGCCAGGCTCCAATCATCTCGCAACTCATTATGACGGCAATGACAGACGACTGTTGCCAGTATTTCGCCGGCGAGAACCATACGCTTGCCGACTTCCATTCCATGATGACATCGCTCGTGGAAAGGGAAGACTCCCAGTACAGCTATCTGAACACCCTCGTTGCCCTCGACGACGACGGCGACGTGATGGGAGCCATCGTGGGCTACGACGGCGGAAAGCTGCATGAGCTGCGACGGGCATTCATCAACGCTGCCAAGGAATGCTTCGGCAGAGACTTCAGCCGGATGGACGACGAGACGCAAGCCGGAGAGGTGTATCTCGACAGCCTCGCCGTGATGCCCGGCCACCGCGGCAAAGGCATCGCCACATCACTGCTGCGGGCAATGATAGAGAAAGCGGCAAAGGAGGGACACCCTGCCGTGGGACTGCTCGTGGACAAAGGCAACCCTAACGCCGAGAGACTGTATCTGCACGTGGGATTCGAATATGCCAACGATTCTTCGTGGGGCGGACATCCGATGCGCCACCTCGTATACAGGATAGATTAAAGAACAAAGACTGATATCATGCAGGAAAGCAAATACCTCGTGGCAAACGAGAGAGACGCGCTGTGGGGACTCACGGTGAGCACCGTGGGCTACGACAAGCTCAACCCCGGCGACCCATACCCCACCAGAGGCCACGCCGGAGGATACTACTTCGACGTGACAAGGGGACGGACGCTCGACGAATACCAGATGCTCTATCTGCTCGACGGAGAGGGTGTGTTCAGTTCCGACCACGTGAAAGACCATCCGATAAAGGCTGGCGACATCTTCCTGCTCTTCCCCAACGAATGGCACACATACCATCCGCTCGCCTCCTCCCGATGGGAAAGCTACTGGATAGGCTACAGAGGGAAGAACATGGACGACAGGGTGGAACACGGATTCCTGTCGCCCGAAAAACCGATATACCACGTGGGCTACTGTCCTGAGATAATAAGCCTCTACGAGTCTGCCATGCAGGTGGCAAAGCGCGAGGAGGCATACTCGCAGCAGTCGCTCGCCGGCATCGTGAACAACCTCATCGGCACGATGTATGCCAGAGAGCGCAACATCATCCTGAGCCGCGACCAGGACAAGGTGGACATCATAAACAAGGCCCGCCTCATGATACGCGAGAGACTGGAAAGCCGCATCACCATACAGGAGATAGCAGACCAGCTGGGAATGGGATATTCCAACTTCCGCAAACTGTTCAAGGAGTTCACCGGCATCTCGCCGGCTCTCTACCAACAGGAGCTGCGACTGCAGAAGGCACGCGAACTGCTCTCCTCAACGCCGATAAGCATCAAAGAGATTGCCTACAGGCTGAACTTCGATTCGCCCGACTACTTCTCAAGCAAGTTCAAGGCGAAGGTGGGATGCAAACCAAGCGAATACAGAGAAAAGATGGGATAAAAATTAGGATTTGTTAATATTTTGTCGTACCTTTGCGGCATGATTTACACACAAGGAGCAGTTCTGCACTAATAGTTGACGGACTGCTCCATTTTCGTTTCCTTAATTCTAATAACACGCATTAATAAATACAAATATATTCAGAATAACAATTATCGATGAACAGTAAATTAGATTTCAAGCCTCAGCTCTTCACCACACTGAGAAACTACAACAAGAAGACCCTCATGGCCGACGTCATGGCGGGCCTCATCGTGGGCATCGTGGCATTGCCACTTGCCATCGCCTTCGGTATCGCATCCGGAGTGACACCAGAGAAGGGTATCATCACCGCTATCGTGGCGGGATTCATCATCTCGCTGCTCGGAGGCAGCAAGGTGCAGATTGGCGGACCTACGGGTGCCTTCATCATCATCATCTATGGCATCATACAGCAGTATGGCTTCGAGGGACTCACCATTGCCACCCTGATGGCCGGTGCCTTCCTCATTCTGTTCGGATTGCTGCATCTGGGCACCATCATCAAGTTCATCCCCTACCCCATCGTCGTGGGATTCACCAGCGGTATCGCCGTCACGATTTTCACCACGCAGATAAAAGACCTCTTCGGACTGAGCATCGACAAGGTGCCGAGCGACTTCATCGAGAAGTGGTGGTGCTACATCTGCAACTTCGGAACAATAGACTGGTGGTGTGCGGCAGTAGGAATACTCAGCGTGGTGATTATTGCCGTCACGCCTAAGTTCAGCAAGAAGATTCCGGGATCGCTCGTGGCAATCATCGTGATGACCGTGGCAGCACTGCTCCTCAAACAGTTTGCCGGAGTGACGAGCATCGAGACCATCGGCGACCGCTTCTCCGTGAGCAACGCCATCCCCGAAGCCCACATGCCTACAATAACCTGGGACACGATAAAGGAACTGGTGCCGCCGGCACTGACCATCGCCGTGCTCGGCGCCATAGAGTCGCTGCTCTCGGCAACTGTTGCCGACGGTGTGATCGGCGACCACCACAACTCCAACACCGAGCTGATAGCACAGGGTGTGGCAAACCTCGCCTCACCTATCTTCGGCGGCATACCGGCAACGGGAGCCATCGCCCGTACGATGACCAACATCAACAATGGCGGAAAATCACCCATCGCCGGCATCATCCATGCCGTGGTGCTGCTGCTCATATTCCTGTTCTTCATGCCATTGGCAAAGTATATCCCTATGGCATGCCTTGCCGGAGTGCTCGTGATAGTGTCATACGGCATGTGCGGATGGCGTTCGTTCCTCTCTCTGATGAAGAATCCCAAGAGCGACGTCACGGTGCTCCTCATCACCTTCTTCCTCACCATCATCTTCGACCTCACCGTGGCTATTGAGGTGGGCCTCATCATAGCCTGTCTGCTCTTCATGAAGCGTGTGTCTGAGGTGACCGACGTGAAGATGATAGAGAATGAAATCAATGAGGAGAGCGACATGATAAAGGGCAACCTGGAGCATCTCACCATTCCGGAGGGAGTGGAAGTATATGAAATCAACGGGCCGTTCTTCTTCGGTGCCGGCAACCGCTTCGAGGAAATCATGGCAGCGTTCGGCGACCGCCCCAAGGTGCGCATCATAAGGATGCGTAAGGTGCCGTTCGTTGACTCCACGGGTATCCACAACCTCACCAACCTCTGCGAGATGAGCCACAATGAGGGTATACAGGTGGTTCTCTCTGGTGTGAACCCTCATGTACACGCCGCTCTCGGCAAGGCAGGTTTCTACGAATCTGTCGGCGAAGAGAACATCTGCAGCCACATCAAGATTGCTCTGGACAGGGCCAAGGAGATTGTGGGAGAAAAGAAATAAGGAAACTGAAATAAAAAAAATAAGACAAAAAAACGAGCCATCGACAAGAAAACCGATGGCTCGTTTTTTTTATTAGTTGACGAGTTGACAAGTTGACGAGTTGACAAGTTATAAGCTAACGAGTTACGAGTTACAAGTTAACAAGTTGACAAGTTAACGAGCTGACTATGCCAACGATACTGCGACACGCTGTCGCAGTAATTGAGCATGCTCGGACAGAAATTGCCCGTCACGTCAATGGTTATGTCTCTACCGCCTATTGGGAGATTGGTCAAATGCTTCATGAGCGCAAGATTGAAAGTGGGTATGGTGACAGCGTTGTCAAACGGTTGTCAGCAGACCTAAAAGAACGCTATCCGAAAATGGGTGTTTCGCCGCGAAATCTGTGGTACATGAAGAAATTTTATGAACGTTACGCAGGACATAATGAGAAAGTGCAACGCTGCGTTGCACTTTTGCCGTGGTCACATAATATGTTGCTTTTGAGCAAAGGATTATCGGATTGCATTTGAAAAATATTTTCAAGACTGGTGAACTTGATGAAAATTCAGTTACCGATAAAAACTCGGCAACTGCCGCAGATGGTAAGAACTACATGACAAAGTTATAGAACCTTGATGCAATCATTTCGGTGGGCTATCGTGTCAACTCCATCCGTGCCACACAGTTCCGCCAATGGTGCACCTATGTCATCAGATAGTTCTCTCTTCGGGGCTATAT